>JBGTLQ010000344.1:0-112014 GCA_041744075.1 Terrimicrobiaceae bacterium | reverse complement strand
AGGCACAACCAAACCCTAGGGGGGCTGCGATTATGGTATGCCTGCGACGTCCAAACAATCACCACCATGAGAGCCATCTGGAAAGGAGCTATCAGCTTCGGTTTGATCAACATCCCCATATCGCTTTTCCCTGCGGTCCGCCGGGAAGAGTTAAAGTTCCGGTTGTTGAGAAAATCCGATCTGAGTCCAGTGAGCTACAAGCGCGTGGCGAGTGCGGATGGGAAAGAAGTCCCGTGGGACGAGATCGTTAAAGGTTACGAATACGAAAAAGAAAAATTTGTGGTTTTGAAAGATGAGGACTTCACCCGTGTGGATATTGAAGCGACTCAAACCGTGGATATCCTGAACTTTGTTGAGATCAAGGAGGTTAACCCTCTGCTGTTCTACAAACCCTACTACATGGAACCCGCCAAGGGTGGGGACAAAGCATATGTCCTGCTCCGCGAAACGCTCGAAAAAGCCGGCAAAATTGCCATCGCCAAGGTTGTGCTCAAAACGCGCCAGCATCTGGCCGCTGTGAAACCTCAGAAAGATGGCCTCATGCTGGAGCTCATGTATTTTCCTGGCGAAGTTTTGGACAGCTCTGAGTTCAAAGCACCCCAAGCCAAAACCGCAGGGAAACCGGAGATGATCATGGCCATGAAATTGGTGGAGAGCATGACAGAGAAATGGGAGCCCGAAAAATACAAGGATGACTATCGCGAAGCCTTGGAAGATATGATTGAGGATAAGATTGAAGATGGTGGCAATCACATCGAAGCAAAGCCAAGAACCAAAAAACCCTCCAATGTGATTGATCTTGTCGCTGTGCTGAAAAAAAGTCTTGAGCAATCCGGAGAGAAAACCAAACCCTCTGCACGTAAGAAAAAATCGCCCCCTGCGAAAAAACCAGCCCGACGCAAAAAAGCGGCCTGACGAATCCCCATGTCACTTCAGGCTTATCGCAAGAAGCGGGATTTTCGAAAAACCACCGAGCCTGCCGCGAAATCTGACGGGAAGAGCCAACATCGCTTTGTCATTCAGAAACATGCCGCCAGTCGGCTGCATTACGATTTACGCCTTCAGGTTGGTGGCACCCTGAAGTCATGGGCCGTGCCGAAAGGCGTTCCGTATGCGCATTCAGAAAAACGCCTTGCCGTTCAAGTGGAAGATCACCCCGTGTCTTATGCTGGGTTTGAAGGCCAAATTCCCAAAGGCCAATACGGTGGGGGAACGGTCATGGTCTGGGATCAGGGCACCTTTAATCCGCTCACAAAAACTCCGGCCAAAGATCTGAAAGGAGGGAAACTGCACTTTGTTTTGAACGGCACCAAACTGCAGGGCGAATGGTATCTGGTTCGACTTAAAACGGAAGATCAGTGGCTTCTGATTCGAGGGGGTGAGGATATGAAGCCTGTGTCAAAACGGCAGGATGACACCTCGGTCGTTTCTGGGAAAACGATGAAACAACTGGCTCAAAAAGAGTCTGCGACCCCCCAACACAAACGAAGAGCACCGCTGGCCTTTATCGAACCAATGAAGGCAAAACTCACAAAATCTCCTCCTCCCGGGGACTGGTTGTATGAAATCAAGTTTGATGGCTGGCGGGCCATTGCGATCAAAGACGCCTCCGGGGTTCGGCTGTTGTCCCGAACCAACAAAGATCTGAGCGCCAAATTCCCAGCACTCGTAGAGGCAATCCCTGACCTGAAGACCAGTGAGGCCATCGTGGACGGAGAGATTGTCGCATTGGATGGGAAGGGGCGATCCTCGTTCCAGCTTTTGCAGGCTTACGGGGGCGAAGCAAGCCAGCCACCGGTGTTTTTTTATGCCTTTGATTTACTTCACTGCGATGGCAAGGGCCTGTTATCGAAACCATTGGAAGAAAGGAAGGCCCTGCTGGAAACGCTGATCCCCGACTCGAGCAGCCCAATCAGGTTTTCCGCAGCACTGGGGCACGAAGCAAAGCCGCTTTTAGCTCAGGCTGGCAAGTTGGGGCTGGAAGGGCTCATCGGCAAGAGACAACAATCGCATTACGAACCGGGACGCCGCACCGGGGCCTGGATCAAACTCAAAATCGAGAATGAACAAGAATTTGTTATTGGAGGATACACCGATCCGAAGGGCAGTCGATCAGCCTTCGGATCGTTGTTGTTGGGATATTATCAGAAAGGCAAATTCCTATTCGCTGGCAAAGTTGGCACGGGATTTAATGAGAAATCGCTGACCACGATTCACAAAGCTCTGCGAGGAATTTTACGCGCCACCTGCCCATTCGCCAATCTCCCTGAAAAAGAACTAGGCCGTTGGGGTCAGGGAATCACGCTGGCGGAGTTCAAGCGCTGCCACTGGGTCAAGCCGACTTTGGTCTGTCAGGTCAAGTTTGCAGAATGGACAACGGACGGCAAACTTCGCCACTCGGTTTTTCATGGTTTGCGCAATGAAAAAAAAGCCCGCGAGGTGATTCGCGAGACCACTTAGCCATGGGAGAAAATGCCACGTTGGATGTGCAGGGAACCAAGGTTGATGTCACAAATCTGAAAAAGGTTTATTATCCCAAGACCGGTTTCACCAAAGGAGAGGTCATCGATTATTACATCAAAATCTCAAAAGTTCTCCTGCCGCATCTCAAAAATCGCCCCATCAGCCTGAAGCGTTATCCTGATGGTGTGGAAGGTTTCTTTTTTTACGAAAAGGAATGTCCCGCCCATCGGCCCAAGTGGGTCAAGACCCGCAAGGTGGCCAAAAAGGATGGCGGGTCCGTTAACTATTGTCTGATGAATGATCTGCCCGCGTTGGTCTGGGCGGCAAATTTGGCAGACTTGGAACTTCATACGTTCTTACATCAGGCCCCTGCCTTAAAACGCCCCACCTCGCTGGCGTTTGATTTGGACCCGGGGCCTCCGGCGGATATTGTTCTCTGTTGCCACGTCGGCTTGGCCATCAAGGCCCTCTTCGACAACTTTGGCCTGCAGTGCTTTCCCAAAACCTCCGGATCCAAAGGCCTGCAAGTTTATGTCCCTCTCAATACCCCCGTGACCTACGAGCGGACCAAGGCCTTTGCCCATGCCGTGGCAAATGTGCTTGAGCAGCAATTTCCCGAGACCGTCATTTCCCGAATGACCAGAAGCGCCAGAAAAGGAAAAGTCTTTGTGGATTGGAGCCAAAATGATGCCAAAAAAACAACGGTAAACGTTTATTCCCTGCGCGCAAAAGAAACACCCACGGTTTCCACTCCGGTCACCTGGGACGAAGTGAAAAAAGCCCTCAAAAGCAAGCGGCTTCTTTCGTTCGAGGCCAAAGATGTCCTCCGACGCGTCGAGGCCATGGGTGATCTTTTTGAGCCGATTTTAACACTAAAACAGAAACTCCCCCCGCTTAAGAAGCTGTAAAATCACAGGGTCTTCGCGCCTGAGACCGTCATCATCAACTCTGCCACCAAAGGAAGGTGATCAGAACTCACCCGGGTGAGATGATTGTCCACCACCCGGGCAAGCTGTGATTCAAAATGACGACTCACAAAAATATGATCCAATCGCATGATGGGCTGCAACGAACTGAAGGTGGAATATCCTTTGGGCCCGGCGACGTCATGGAGGCTTGCGGTCGCCAGCCGATGAGGGGCATCTCCGGGGCGGCAATTGAAGTCACCGCAAAGAATCACCGGGTCTTCCTCAGGAATTGCGCCGAGCCAATCCGTTCCCAGCAAGGCACCCATCTGAGCCTTACGCTCTGCGGAACTGAGTCCGAAGTGGGTGGTGACCACATGAACCCTCATGCCGTGAAATTGAAGACGGGTCCACAAGGCTCCACGTTTTTCCGGCCAAAGACCGCCGGGAAGGCTTGGTAACTCGGCCACTTTCACTGTCTCCAGCGGCCACCGGCTCAGCACCGCATGCCCGTAACGTTCCTCCCCTCTGGTGACGGTGGGGCAGAACACCACATGATAACCAAGCACGTTGGCGATCAAGTTGGCCTGATCCTCCCCTCGTGTTCGGATGCGCCCGTTGTCCAACTCTTGCAGAGCAACGATGTCGGGATTGACTTGGGCGATCACCCGCGCGATGCGGCGAGGCGATATGCGTCCGTCCATGCCCGAACAACTGTGAACATTGTAACTCATGACCTTCAAGCGGCTGGAGGTTGAGGGCTGAAATGACCAGGATTCCATAGTTTGTTTCCCCAGCAGATGAAAGACCGCGTTTCTCAAACCCTCGGGACGAACAAAGTCCTCACTGCCCTTTGGAAGCGGCGTGGCGGGTGGCGTCATAAGAAATCCATGACTCTCCTGAGGTCCAAGTCCACCATGCGAACCCCGTTCCGCTGCGAAGGTCCAGCACTCCCCGGCACCATTAAATCCAAACAGAATCAGATCGCCTGCATTTTCATTCTTGGCCAGTTGCAGCAAATCGTTGGCCATTTCCCGGCGCAGGGCTGGCCCATAACAGGTCAGACGCTCGGCAAGTTCACCAGGCACCACCGCCTCTCCTTCGGGATCGTGCCAAATCACCGAGCCATCCGAGCAAAGATGAACAACGGCCGGAATTTTCCCTTGTTCCACCAAGCGACGTGCCAAGGCATGTCTTTCCTGATCCCCCATGGGACGACGAACGTACACGTGACCAACCGGCCCCATGCAAGCCAGGGAGAACTCTTCTTCAGCCGTGTCGTCCTGCTTGGCTCTTCGCCTATCCCTTTCGTAAAGCCATCGGGACGTGGGGTAAGTTTTGTGAAAAGATTGAGTGGTGAGCGCTTCTCCTGAAGACAAACAGTCCGCTATGATTTTGCGCAGGCCTCCGGAGAATTCCTCTTCCAATGATTTGGTCTCGTCCTGACCGTGATCCGAAAAAATCCACACCTGATAATCCCGACGTTGGGAACGGTGCGCGGCGTGATAGAGATCAGCGATGGCGGAATCAATTCCCCGCAGCGACCAGCGGGCAAACCACGATTTGGGTCCCCGGCAATGGGACAACTCATCATATCCAAGAAAATTCAGATGAATGATGGGGAGCCCCCTGGCAAGGTCCAATCGGCCTCCGATGCCAAGCAGTTCCCGCACCGCCACCCCAACACACATGCGCGAAAGGATGGCCCCAAGTTCCATCGTCAGTTTTCGACCTTTGCATATCCCCCATAGGGCATCAGCAATCCCTAGAACGAATTCCAACAAAATGAGACCGGCGATCCTGATGAGCGAAGGAAGATGAAGAAGGGAGAAAATGACCTTCGCAAAATAATGTTTTTGGTTGAACCAATTCTTCAAGCGGAAGCTGCTGATACAAAAGTGACATTCCTCCGGTGAAGCGCCTCCAGAATAGATGTTTGACCAGGAACTGCCCCCAGTCAGCAGATTTTCCCCTCGCGCCGAAAAGTCTGCCTCGAATTCCCTGGCCAGTTTAGGATCAAACATCGAGACGATTTTTCCGGTGGCTCGATTCTGAAAGGAAAAGGCAGGGACCCCGGCCCTGACACCATAGAATAATTCTGCCTGCACCGCCGGGGTGGTGCTTGGCACGCCAGGATAAAAAGTGGTGAGCCCGTAGGTGCTGCGTTTGTGAAGCCCGGCGAGAAAAGGCATCCTCCCCTCCCGCATCGCGATCTCCAATTCCTCACGCGGAAATCCGTCAATCTGAATCAGCAACAACCCCGGGTCCTCGGCCGTCCCCTCGAAAACAGGAATCCTCATGTGGCGAATCGCCCACTCGCTGCGACTCATTCGACGGCGAAGGCCATGGAGCAAGGATGCAAAACTCGAGAACATTGTGGTTGTCTATCGTTTGGCGACCGCTCCATGGACGCGCCGACCTCCCGTTCGTGCAGAGCTGGCGGCTCAAAAATCTTACCCTGAGTCCATCCCAAAAAACGGCTAGGGCGCTATGATGACTAGCGGGTGGACCAAGTCGCAGGAGTCGATTTCATCAGTGATTTCACCCCGACAAGGCGGGCTGGAAATCTGACGTCTGCGATGCCTTCAACCTTGAGGTGTTTCTTCCAATAACTGGTAAACGGCCTGGAGGAGGATCTCCGGTGACACCGGTTTCCCAAGATGCTTTTGAAAACCTGCATTGATCGCTCCTTGACGGTCCGCATCACGGGTCATGGCGCTAAGTGACAGGGCTGGCAGCAATTCCGCATGACATTCCGAGAGTTCGCGCACTTTACGAATCAACCAAAGTCCGTCGTGTCCGGGCATGGCCAGATCGCTGACAATCGCGCTTGGCCGACGACGTCGGACCTCGTTATACGCCTCAGTCGCAGACCCGACACCCAAGACCTCTGCACCAGCCTTGCGGAAAATTTCCTCAAAAAGCCGCCGTGAATCCTCTTCGTCTTCGACCACAAGGATATAACGACCAGCCAGTGATGGACGTTGTGTCATCGGAATTTTTTCTGCGGCCCGGGGGGGCGGGGACAGAGGCAAGTCCACCGTGAAGGTTGACCCCTTGCCTAGACCTTCGCTTTCCGCAGAGATCGTTCCCCCATGCCGCTGAATCAACTCGCTCACCAGAGCAAGTCCAATCCCCAGGCCGCCTTTGGATCTTGCCAACGTGTTATCAGCTTGGCTGAATTTGTTAAAAATCAACGGGAGGTAGTCCTTCGAAATGCCGACCCCATTGTCGATGACAAGAATCTTGACGTGGGAGCCCTCGGCCTGAACCGAAACATCAATCCGGCCGCCCTCTTCCGTGAATTTAAGAGAATTGCTCAAAAGATTCCAGAACACCTGCTCAAGGCGCTTCTCATCGCCCGAGACAAAAAAGGTCTTGTTACCGTCATCAAGAAAAGTGATGAGGATCTTCCGGGCATTCGCCAAGGGCCTGACCGTCTCCACGACCGACGTGATGACCTCGGAAATATTCACATCCCTCATCTCAACCCTCATTTTTCCGCTGCTGATGGCACTCAAATCAAGGAGGTCATTGATCAGTTGGGCTTGAATGCGGGCATTCCGGTCGATCACTTTGATGGCCTCACGGCTTTGTGTCTCGCTCAAGCCCCCCGTCTCCAGCATCTGAGTCCATCCCAAGATGGCCGTGAGTGGGGTACGAAGTTCGTGGCTCAGCGTTGCGAGAAAATCGTCCTTCAGTTGGATCTCGCGCTCCGCCTCCCGCCGCAAGCTCACCTCGGTTTCAGTTTGTTCCCTGGCTTCTGCAAGTTGTTGTGGCGTGGGGAGGTGAATGGCCTGGGGGATCACCCTCCAAAGCACAATGGCTGTTGTCACCGAGGCCGCCGCTGTAAACACTTTGGCCCATCCCGCCACCCAATACACCGGTTTCCAAAGGACATAAATTTCAAGGAGGTGTGTGATGCCACAGGAGAAAATAAAGAGGGAGAACAACCAAAAAAGAAAGCCGAAACCCACATCCTTGCGGCGACGGACCACGGTCACCAAAGCTGCGGGAATGGTAAAATAGGCAATGGCAATGAACAGATCGGAGAGAACATGCTGGACCAAGAGCCAGAAGTCCCAGCGCATGCAATAGCCGTGTGGCATGAAAGTGTTCATGGTATCAGTCTGATTCTTCTAATATTACCAATGCGGTTTGTTGCAACAAGATTCTAACCCCTTCCATCTAGACGAACTACCGGTGATGGCGCTGGCGCTGATAAATTGTCATGAGTGGGGTGACTGTGATGCCGTGGACGACGATGGATGTTGCCACCACCGTGAGGGTAAGGGACGTAAGCTGCCAAGCTAATCCCTGATCCAAACCGTGGTTCACGGCATACATCAGATAATAAATAGAACCGATTCCACGAATCCCGAACCAAGAAATCAAACCACGTTCCATGAGGGCCGAGCGGGTTCCCCATAAACCTGCCATTACGGCCGTTGGCCGGATTATTAGGAAAAGTATGAGAAGGAAAACGACTTGCTCCAAACGAAGGTATTCAGGAGACAATGCCAATCCCACCACAAGAACAAGGGCCACCTCCAAAACCCTTTCCATTTGTTCGTTAAATCCGAGAACGGCTCCCGCCATGTGGGCGGTCGTAGGTGCTTCGGCCTTTGCTTGTGGATGAGGATCTGGCGTCTGCTGTGTTTTGCGGGTTTTTTGTTGCTCGATCATTCGCAAAACCAAACCGGCGGCGAACACGGCTAGAAATCCGTAGGTGTGGGCCAATATCGCCGCACCGTAGGAGACAGCAATTAAGCCGATGGTAAGGAACTCATCTCGACCGACTCCTTCGTGATGTTTGCGCTGCAAGTGAAGCATGATTCGGCCGACTGCGGCACCGCAGGCCGCACCAATGGCCAAGCCACCGGAAATAGCCCAAACCACATCGACCGCCCACCACCGCCACCCGTTATCCCCTATTTCGTGAAGGCCAAGCAAACCAAGACCCAGCATAACAAAAGGGAAAGCCGTCCCATCATTGAGTCCAGCCTCACCCGTGAGACTGAAACGCAAACGATCCCGATCCGACGGATCCTCAAGTTGTACGCCTGAAGCCAGCACAGGATCAGTTGGAGCAAGGATCGCCCCAAGCAACACAGCCCCTCCCAACGATAGGCCAAGAAGAACGACTCCAGCCCAAGCCACCAAGCCAACGGTCAGGGTCATTGAGCCAAAAGCCAAACGCAGAGGAATCCACCACCGACCCTCCCGAAACGGAACCTGCAACTTCATGCCAGCTGTAAAAAGCGATACGATGACCGCGAGTTCGGCCAAACGCTCCAGCAATTCAGAATGGGTTACAGGATCGAAGGAAACGAAGCCAAATCCATACGAGCCAAGCACAATCCCAGCGCTTAGGTAGATGAGTGTTTCCGTCATTGGCAACCGTTTTACCCAAGCAGCACAAAGCGCCACCAAGATGAGGAGCAGACCGAGTAGAAAGCACCAAGTTTCGAAAGCCACAATTAATATCGTGCACCAAGCGCCAAATGAGGGGCAATTCACCAAAGTTTTTTAGTTTGTCGGCAGACAAAACCAGCCAGCACCTCACACGGACACGTATCATTCGCACATGCGACTGAAGCTGTGTAAGCTCCTAGTGCGGGGCCTGCTGTTCGAGAAACTCTGCTGGAGCAAAATCATCTGTGAGAACAGGAGCGGCTGAAGCTCCGGCCTTGCCTCCATATTCCTGCAGGATGCTACTGAGATGCTCCAAAATGATGTCAGGGTGTCGCGAGCGAGCCGCCGTTGCAGGAAGGTCCACCTTGGGGAAGTCTGTGGGAAGACTGTCAAAGGCTAGAGCAATGACATTGCCGGTCCCAGCCACTCCAAAAAGATGCACCTCGCGAAAGACCGAGCGCAAGGTGGCCAGATCGCTGGCAAGAAGCCGGCTCCCAGAATGCAAATTAAAAGCCACCACACCGCCGGGGGCCAGGTGATCCTTTAGCAGCTTGTAAAATTCCTGTGTTTTGAGATGTGGAGGGACGGTGCTGTCCCGATAGGCATCCACAAAAATCCACTCCCAGCGGTCAGCATTTTTTTTGAGAAAAGCCCGCCCATCCTCGATGTGCACGATATTCCTTTCGTCAGGCAGGAATCCCATGAATTCGCGGGCCATATCTAAGACCACCGGGTCGAGTTCCACCGTCGTTAAATGAGCTTCCGGGTAGGCCTGACGCAGGAAACGATTCATCCCCCCTCCCCCTAAACCGATGAGAAGCACCCGCCGGGGCTGCGGTTCAACCAGCGCTGTGGCGAGCATAAACCGGGAATAGGGGATCACCAGCCGAAGCGGATTGGAGAGGTCCACCGCAGTCTGACGGGTGGTTTTCCTACCCACCCGGAAGCGCATTTCAACCTCATCGCCTGTTCGCTCCACAGAGATTTGGTTGTAGAGGGATTCCCGCACAACCCGAAAGTTTGTATCGCTCTCCCGATATCCCGCCGAGGGATCGGGCGTGCACGCGGCAAGCAGCACAACAATTAACAGAACTGTTATCCTCGCAAGCATCGTAAGACAAGAAATGCCGACACGCCCACGCCTGCAGTCCAAAGCCACAAAAGCACGCTGACCGGAAAATGGGGAATAAAAATAAAAACAGTCAACATGATGCCCGCGATGTTGCCCAGCGTGCCTGTGCTGTAAATCACGCCTGACGCAAAGCCAGCCGACATTCCTCGTTCACTCATTCGTTGGATGAGTAGGGGTGTGAGTGCTGCAAGGGCGCAAACCGGTGGTAAAAACAACACCCCACACGTCAGTCCAAGAAGCACCGGCAATGGCGCAGACCAATGATCCAGCCATGCCAGCAGTGAGCGGGCAAAAATCGCGTTAAACGCAAAGGCCCCCACCGCAACGGAGGTCACACCGATCAGCCCTTTGTAACGCAGCCGACCAGTCAAACGGGCCATCAAACCCCCAACGATGGAACCCAAGCTGAAGGCCGCAAGGAAAATTGAAATGATAAAGGCCCAGACGATGATGGAAGAACCAAACCACGGATTCAACAGACGCGAGCCGAGCAATTGGAAACCCATGCTGAAAATTCCCAGAAGAAACGAAAGAAGAATCGGCATGAGGAGGGGACATTAAAGCATGGGAAACGCGATAGCCATCCTTGTGTTTTGCCCGATGCGCCTATCAGGTGATAACCCCCCATCCATCTATGTTCTGATGAGCGATCCTCTTGGTTATGTCTCACCACAACTCGCCACCTTCATGCGGATCTCACGATTTGCTGCCATCAATCAACGTTGCCGAAAAAGAACGTGTGGCCTCCGTCATGGGCGGCGCTGCCATTCTCGGCTACGGCCTCTACCTCCGCTCCGGCGTCACCCCCCTTTTCGCGCTCCTGGGCGGATTGCTGATTCGCCGGGGACTCACTGGGCGCTGCTCAGCCTATCGTCGGATGGGTGTGGACACCACAAAGCCCAAATGTGACAGCGGCGTTCAAGACGGCGAAGGATCACGAGTGGAAAAAGCCATCGCCATCGATCGGACTCCAACCGAGGTTTACGAATTCTGGCGGGACCTGGAAAATTTACCAAAATTTATGCCGCACCTGAAATCAGTGAAGGTGCTATCCCCGCATGTGTCCCATTGGATTGTGGAAGGGCCGACAGGTCTTTTGGAATGGGATGCAGAAATCATCAACGAACATCCCGGTTCCATGCTTGCTTGGCAAACCATGCCGGGAGCGGATGTGCAGAGTGCAGGTACCGTGCGTTTTGAACCACTGGATGGAGGCCAGCGCACCAAGGTCACCGTCGTTCTCAAATTTGACCCTCCTGCGGGAGCGCTGGGTGAGATCGTTGCCAAAATCTTTGGCGAGTCCCCAGATCAACAGCTGGAGGAAGACCTTGGCCGATTCAAAGTCCTTCTCGAGACAAACCCTGTCATGGAAACCATGAATCAAGGCTAACCAGACAGCCAACAGACCTTCAATTGCACGAAGTAAACAAAACCAACCAACCAAATATTATGTCAAAATCAATCATCGGTATCACCAACTCACTCGTTAACGTCGAAAACGCTGTGGATGCACTCCATAGCCACGGAATTCCACGTGAAGATATCTCAGTTCTCATTCCTGAATCCGGCGGAGCCCCGGATACCGCCACGGTGAAATCCACCAAAGCCCCCGAAGGTGCCACCACGGGAGCTGTGGGTGGAGGAATTGTGGGAGGAACGCTCGGCTTGCTCGCCGGCATCGGTGCCCTTGCCATCCCTGGCGTTGGTCCCTTCATCGCAGCAGGCCCGATTGTCGCTGCGCTCAGCGGGGCAGCCATAGGAGCCACCAGCGGTGGGGTTGTCGGGGCCCTTGTTGGCATGGGCATCCCTGAGTTGGAGGCAAAAATCTATGAGGACCGGATCAAAGAAGGCGGGTACCTCCTCGCCGTTCATGTCTCAGACGACCACTCCCAAAAAGAAATTCGCGAGATCCTCGAAAAATGTGACCTCGAAGACATTTCCGCCGTCACGGAGAAGTGACCCTTCGTTCTGGAATGTGAATCACCCGTCGGGGTCCTTATGGCCCCGCCGTGTGAGTCATCCAAAAAAATCTATAGTACCCAAATACCTATGAAAGCAGTTGTTTTCCACAAACCAAAGGACATGCGAGTTGATGAGGTCGATGATCCCGTGATCGAACACCCCGAGGACGTTATTCTTAAAGTCACCGCAACCGCGATCTGCGGTTCAGATCTTCACATCTACAATGGGTTCCTTCCGCAAAAGGAACCCATGGTGATAGGACACGAATTTATGGGCATTGTCGAAGAGGCTGGCTCTGGTGTGAAAAACCTCAAAAAAGGAGATCGCCTCATTGTTCCCTTTCCAATCGGATGTGGGTGCTGTTTTTTTTGTAATCATGATCTCCCCGGCCATTGCGAGACTTCAAATCCCGAAAACTACGGACCTGAGGGTGGGGTGCTGGAACAGAAGGGCGGGGCGCTTTTCGGTTACACCGATCTTTACGGTGGATACAACGGAGGACAAGCCGAGTATGTGCGAGTGCCATTCGCCAACTTCGGTCCGCGTCTGGCCCCGGAAAACCTTAGCGACGAGCAATTGCTTTTCCTAACCGATATTTTTCCAACTGGCTACGCCGGCGTCCATTGGGCTGAAACCAAACCGGGCGATACCGTCGCAGTTTTTGGCTGCGGGCCTGTGGGACTCATGGCGCAAAAAGTGGCTGCCGCACTGGGAGCCAAGCGCGTCATTGGCTTGGATTTTGAGGAATACCGTCTGCAGACCGCCCAGCGTGTCGCGGGCTCCATTCCGATCAATGTCGCAGATGGTAACGTCGCAGAAACCATTCGCGAACTCACGGACGGACGAGGAGCCGATGTCTGCATTGATGCCGTGGGCATGGAAGCCAAACGCAGCATTGCCGACAAAATCAGCAATGTTTTTCACGGCCAAGTTGGCAGTATCCATGCCCTGGAACTCGCCATCAGCTGCGTGCGGCGGGGGGGACACATAAGCGTGCTCGGAGTCTATGGCATTCCCTACGATAACTTCCCGGTCGGTCAGATGTTTGACAAGGGAATCCATATTAGCTTCGGCCAAGCCCCTGTGCAGGCCTACATCGACGATCTTTTGGAATGGGTCAAAGAGGGGAGAATCCGTTTGGATGATATCATCACTCATCGCCTCCCGCTTGACGAAGCCCCCCAAGCTTACAAGATTTTTAATGATAAGGAAGACGACTGCGTGAAAGTTGTCCTAACACCCTAAAAAACTCAAAAAACTTACACGCGCATTTCCGCAGTGCTAAGCGATACCAAACGACTATGAAACTCGAAACATTACAAGACCTCTATATCCACGAACTCAAAGATCTCTACAGCGCTGAGAAGCAGCTCATCAAAGCCCTGCCCAAAATTGCCAAAGCGGCCAACAACGAAAAATTATCCGCTGGATTCAAAAAGCATTTGGATGAAACCAAAGTTCATGCCGAACGCCTCGAGGAAATCCTCAAGAGCCATGACGAGACTACCCGCGGCCCGAAATGCAAGGGCATGGAAGGTCTGCTCAAGGAAGGCCAAGAAATGATTGAGGAGGAAGCAGACGAGGAAGTGCGTGATGCCGGCCTCATCTCTGCCGCCCAGCGTGTCGAACATTACGAAATCGCGGGTTACGGATGCGCCCGCACCTATGCCGAGCTGCTCGGTGACAAGAAGGGTGCCAAGGTCCTTCAGACAACCCTCGATGAGGAATTTCTCACTGACCAGAAACTCACCAATCTCGCGAAAACCTCAATTAATATTGCCGCAGCAGAATAATCCCCACACAAAACCAAATGAAAAGGCCCGGCTTCCAGCCGGGCCTTTTACATTATTGCACGCGCAAAAGCTCGCAGGCACACGAACTGATAAGTAGAATCACGAGCCTCGCGATTCAACCGTTCGCAAATCCATGGCCACCCCTCTGCAATCCCTCGCTCCGAACCTCTGGCTTCTGAGCTATCCGTTGAAAACACTGGGTGTGGATTTGCATCGCAATGTGACCATCATCCGGCTGGCGTCAGGTCAGCTCATCATTCATTCCACTGCCCCCTTCAGCGCTGAAGACGTGGCCGCCATCACCGCCTTGGGGGAGCCAGCATGGCTGCTGGACACGCTGCTTCGTCATGACACCTTTGCCGAGGAAGGACGTGAGGCTTTTCCCAACGCTAACTATTTGGCTCCTGAAGGTTTCTCGGACGACTTACCCTTTTCAACGGCAAATCTGCTGCCACCCCCTGGTGAGTGGGAAGATGAAATAGCCGTTGCGTCCGTTGATGGTGCGCCGGACTTCAGCGAGATCGTGATCCTCCATCGAGGCTCCCGCACGCTGATTGTGGCAGACCTCGTCGTCAATTTCCCGGGCGAGCACAGCTTCTGGGAAAAACTCTTCTTCCGCTTCGCAACCGTTGGCGGAAAGTTCACACCCGGCATCACTTTTCCCTTCAAAAAAGCCATCGAAAACAAGGCCGAATACACAGCCTCGATACGCAAAATCTTGGATTGGGACTTTGACCGCGTCATCGTGGGCCACGGCGACCCCTTAGAGAGCGGCGGCAAGGAAAAGCTTCAGACCACCCTTAAAGCGGCAGGGCTTGATTGAGCCTGCGAGGACCTTGTTCCACCCTACTGAAGCGTCCGAAACCGTATTGACACACGATAAAATTATGGCGGGCTGGCACCAGCTGAGCATGTTAGTGGGGAGGCATGCCGGCACGATTCGCGCCGAGAGCGATGGACCCGGCCAGGGCTCGTCCTTCCACATTGAACTGCCGGCCAAAGAACCTCCCCACGAAACTCCTATGCCTGATATCAACCAAACCATCACTTCCAGCTCAGACCTCGAATCACCTCGACGCCGGGTCCTCTTGGTGGAAGACCATGAGGATACCCTCTCCGCCATGTCGTTTCTTTTGGGAATTCACTTCGACGTGGTCACCGCCACCACGGGCAAAGAAGCCCGGGCTCGTGCGGCGGAGGGAAGCTTTGACCTCGTGGTTTCCGACATCGGTCTGCCGGATGAGAAAGGTTATGAATTGATGGCCTTTCTAAAGCAGCAATACGGGTTAAAAGGCATCGCACTCACCGGTTTTGGCATGGAGGAGGATGTCGCCCGCAGCCAACAAGCGGGATTCCTCACCCACCTGACAAAGCCGGTGGAGTATCCCGCCTTGGAGAAGGCCATCAGGAAAGCACTGGAATAGCAACTCGGTTAACAAGCCATCTCTTCCCGAAGCCCCTCGAAGGCGTTGGTGAGCTTTTTGATTCCAAGCTCGATGCGGGTTTTTACCGTTCCGAGAGGGGTATTTGTCAGAGTGGAAATTTCCCGCTGACTTCGATTTTCCAAGAAGGCCATGCGGACGGCTTGTTCCTGGTTGGGAGGCAAGGCAATCAGATGACGGTGCAACAAGGACCGGAGGTCATCATGATAGGCTTCGCGCTCCACGGTGTGAATCTCCCCCACTTCTTTGTCAGGGTGATTGCATGACACCTCGTAACGATCCGTGGCCCGGCGATAGGCGCTATGCTGACGCAAGCGATCAATCGCACGGCGTCTGGCCAATGTGCAGAGCCAGCTGACCACTTTCCCTTTGCCCGCCGAGTAACTCGCCGCGCGATCCCAAACCTGCAGGAAAATCTCCTGTAAGACATCGTCCGCATCGGCATCATCGTGCAGGACCTGCATCACAATGGACTTAAGCATGGCGCGGTAGCGGCGGTGGAGGCTGTTCAGAGCCTCAGGTTGGCGTCGCTGGAGTCCTTCCATGAGTTTCTGATCTTCAAGGGCTGTGTTGTTATCAAGCGTTGTTGTTTGCATGGGCCAATACTGCCAGCGGGGGGTTTTTCTGACAATCGGTGCACCTCTCGATTGCCGCATAGGGGTTCTCCCCATGCCTATCAGGCGCCCTGAGAACCCGGTCGGGGTGATCCCTGAGGCTCCACGGCCTTGGATATGCACGCGCAGAAACGACGGAAAACGATTCCTCCTCATGCGAATTCTAGGAATCATACTCATTGTGGTCGGCCTCTTGGCGATCAGCCTGCCTTACGTCTCATTCACAAAAAAAGAGAAAATCATCGATTTTGGACCGATTGAAGCCGTTGCTGAGACACAGGAACGCATCCCGATTTCTCCCATCATCGGGCTTTTGGTTTTTGTCGGCGGCGTGGGCATCGTCATCGCCTCAGTTGTTAAAAAATCCTGAACCCATGACGTAAAGGAATTTGGAACACTTTTCTTTGGACCGCCTCTTTCTGAGAAAGAAACAGGTTCCCTGTTCCTCTACGGGCGCGTTGTGTGAATGGAAGTCTGTCTGTAAATCATGAGCCGCATTCGCATCATTCACACCACCAGTTATCAATATTCCGAACCGGTGGGGTTTGGCTTGCACCGCCTCGTGGTGAGGCCACGGGAAGGGCATGATATCCACGTCGATAGCCTTGTGCTGAATGTAGAACCTGAAGCTCAACTCACTTGGCATCGTGATCTATTTGGCAACTCGATTGCTATCGCCCGCATCATCGCACCAGCCGACCATCTACGATTTCAAAGCGATGTCACCCTAACCCGCGGAGATCTCACGTCACACCATGGTTTGTTGGAAGCGTATCCCGTGCACTATCCTGTGACATACTCAACTCTCGAAACGCCTTTGATCACCGGATATCTCACATCGGTATATCCTAACGAAATCGGGATGCTAGCTGGGTGGATGCAAGCCACCTTCGCCATCCAAACCGGCGATGATGCCGTGGACATCATCCAAGAAATTGGCACATGGATTTATGAGCACATCACATACCGTCGGCGGGAAGATCGTGGTGTGCAGTCACCCTTGGAAACCTTGGCGCTGAAATCCGGATCCTGCCGCGACCTGGCAACACTGCTGCTGGAATCCGTGCGCACCATTAATTTGGCAAGCCGCTTTGCCAGTGGCTACCTTGACAGTGCTGCTTCAGCCGCAGGGCGTGCTGCCACCCATGCGTGGGTGGAGGTTTATTTTCCCGAACATGGTTGGTTTGGATTTGATCCAACACTTGGGGAAGGCACATCGCACAAACACATTGTGACCGGCGTGAGTTCTCACCCACGCGGCGTGATGCCCATCACAGGAACTTACTCCGGCCCGTCGGAACTTTTTCTGGGCTTGAAGGTTGCCGTCGAGATCGAGCAATTGAACGATGAGAAAATTCATTTGTCCATACAGCCAGATGAAATGCTCGGCGCGAAGTACATCCAGCAGACAACATCACTATGAAAACACTACAAACAACTCTGGCCTTGGTTGCCATCATCACCACAACCACCCTCACAGGATGCATTAGCGTCAAACGTGAAGTTGAACCCACCACCACAACCACAACAACCAGAAGCTCCCAGTCGCTCTACACCCCCTCCTCCACAACGGTTGAGCGGAGGACGACTTATTGATTATCACGATCTTGCCTCACTGCACATGCAATCAGAATACCTGATTGCCTCAAGGATAGCGGGAGCAACCCCAAAAAGGTTGCTCCCGTCTTTTTTCCTCTTGTCGCTGTTCGCCGGATCATTTTCGAACCGCATTTTAACTTTAAATGCCGCCGTCACCGGCGAACTCACCCGCGCCTGGTGCATTTTCCTTATGAATGCGCGGACGGCCCGGCAAGAGTGGACCTCTTATTTATTGAAAAACACGCCGATGGGAAAATCCGAGAGGAGATCGGAAACGGACAATCCCTCGGCAGCCAGAGCTTTCCCGGTCAAAACATTTTTCAAAGAATGGCTGCCCTCGAAGCCAATCACAGACGTGTCTTCCAACCCCTTGGCCGTAACCGGGCCGCTGCATTGCTGGAACTTCATCACAAACCGAACATGAGCCTCGCTCTGTTCCGGAGAAAGGTGATCCGGCAATCTCAGCAGAAGAATCGGGAGCAAGACCCTGTTGGCCAGTTCTTCCTTCTCGGGATGCCACAGGCGCAGCACGCTGGCACAGGCGCGATATTCAGAAACGACGTCGGTAATGTGAAAACCCAAAGCGACCCGCTCCACGCCATGCAAATCTGAGGCGTTATCCAGCAGATCGCTAGCAGCGCCCCCTGCACCGCCGTCCCCTTTGTCCCCTTTGGACTTGCTTTCTTGTTGCTTGAGGCTCTGGCGGTTCTGCATGTCCCTCGCAGTGGCAAGCTGAAAATTCATAGGGGTTCTTCCCCATTGACTAAGCCCGTAGATTTCTCGATAGGTCCATAAGAAAGGGTCACCACAAGCTTGAAACAAACTATCGACAAATTGCGAGCCCTTTTTCTTGTGATGGCGGCGTTGCTTGTGGTCAGCGTTCTGATCACGTTTATGGTGGGTCGCCAGGTGTTGGTGGCCCGTGACAAAGTGCAGCTCTACGGAAATAATCTCACACAACTTCATGCCACATTTGCCACCCTGCAGGATGCCGAGACCGGGCAGCGTGGATATTTGCTGACGGGTAAGGAGAACTATTTGGCACCGTATGAGGATGCGGTCACATCGATTGAAAAATGGCTTGATGGCTCGCAGTCGCACGCGGCCGAGGATCTCATGCCTGAGCAATCCGTACTGGCCATCAAAGACTTGGTTCGTCAGATGCTGGATGAGTTGACCGGTACCATCGAATTGGCCCGAAGCGGCAGGAGGGAGGCTGCCATAACCACCTTAGAAAGCAACTCCAGCAAGGACTTGATGGATGAACTGAGGTCCCGATTTTCCGCGTTGGAAGCAAATTTGTACAATGCTCAGGAGGAGGCCCACGCTGCCGAAGCAAAAGCCACATTTTATCGCACGGTCACCTTTCTCTTGGTGGTGTTGATCAATCTGGCGTTCCTTGCCTGGGCCTACCGCCGCATCAGCCGGGAGGTCTCCCTTCAATATGTGGCCAAGCTGGAGGCCAGGCGTCAAAAGGAAATTCTCGCTGTGACACTTTCCAGCATCGGGGATGGAGTGATCATCACCGACACATCAGGACAGATCACCTTCATCAACAAGGCGGCGGAGGACCTCACTGGCTGGACGGCCCGGCAGGCCAAGGACCAGCCTTGCTCCTCGGTCTTCCACATCATCAATGAAACGACCCGCGAGCCGAAAAAAAGCCCTGTGGACAAGGTCTTGGCCAGCGAGGAGATCGTTAGCAAGGCCAACCACACGTTGCTCATCCGCAAAGATGGCACGGAGATTTCCATCGACGACAGCGGGGCTCCCATCCGCGAAGCCGACGGGACGATTCGCGGGGTTGCGCTGATTTTCCGGGACTTCAGCGTTTACGCAGAGGCCGAGCGCAACCTCATCATCTCCAAAGAGAAAGTTGAGGAAGCCAGCAAGGCGAAGGACACATTCCTTGCGACGCTGTCCTATGAACTTCGCACGCCCCTGACTCCCGTGCTGGCCACCCTCTCTGCATGGGAAGCCAATGAGGACCTTCCCGTGTTCTTGCGGCCTGATCTAAAGCGCATCCGCCGCAACATCGAGCTGGAGGCAAAACTCATCGACGACCTTCTGGACATCACACGCATTGAGCATGGCAAGCTTTTCCTTGAAAAGGAAGTTGTGGATGCCCATGCCTTGATCGAGAACGTGGCCGCGATCCTCCAGTCCGACTGTGACGCTCATGGCGTTCGGCTTTCCATTACCCCTCAGGCTCGGGAATCATTCATCGAGGCAGATCCCGCGCGCATTCAGCAAGTTCTCTGGAACATTATCGGTAATGCGGTGAAATTCACCTCCGCCGGCAATCATATCATGATCGTCACATCCGATCTTGGGGGTGGCGAACTCGAAATCGCCATCTCCGACGACGGAGCAGGGATGTCCCGGGAAACCCTGGATAAGATTTTTGAGAATTTTCATCAGGGCGACCCGGCACGCAACATGAGAAAGCGCGGCCTCGGACTGGGCTTGTCCATTGCGAAAGCTCTTGTCCAGGCTCATGGTGGAACCCTGAAAGCCTCAAGCAAGGGAGCAGGCCGGGGATCATGCCTCACCATGGTGCTCCAAACCGCGCCGACCGGCGCGACGACATCATCAGCTTCCCACATCCCATCCACTGAAAAGCTCCGCATCCTCCTTGTGGAGGACCATGAGGACACCGCGCAAGTTCTTGCACAGTTGATGAGGGGGATGGGTCACGCTGTGGAAATTTGTTCGAGCGTTGCCCAGGGGCGGGAAATGATTCGTTCCCACGAATTTGATATCATCCTCAGCGATTTGGGCCTGCCGGATGGCACAGGCATTGATTTCATCCGCTCCGCACGTGAAACGTGTCAGACCCCGGCGGTGGTCCTCACAGGTTATGGGATGGCAGAGGACATCAAAAACTGTTTGCAGGCGGGGTTTGACGAACATCTGACCAAGCCGGTGGATTTTGAGAAGCTGGAGCAGGCCCTTCGGCGAACCATCCGCAGGAAAACTCCAAATTAACTCAGCGTTTGACCAAGCTGGCGATCACTGTGACCAGTTCGGCTGCTTCAATCGGCTTGCTCAGGTGCATTTGAAATCCTGCGCCAATGGCTCGGCGGCGGTCATCGGACCTCGCAAATGCCGTCAGGGCCACCGCAGGCACTTTGCCACCGGACTCGTGATCGAGGGCACGAACACTGCGGATCAGCTCATAGCCATCCTGACCGGGCATGCCAATGTCACTCACGAGCACGTCCGGGCATCGGGCCTGCAATTGTTTAAGCGCTTCCGGTGCGGAGTCCGCTGTCCGAACGCTGGCCCCGTTTTGAGCGAGAATCGATCGAATCAATTCCCGTGCGTCATTGTCGTCATCCACCACCAAGACTTTTGCTCCCAAAAGCGAGGGAAGAGGTTCGCCAGAGGATGAACATTCAGGCCTTGCGGCGGGTCTTTCGCTGATTTGTTCGGTAGGTTCACTTCCAGCCATAACTGGCAAAGAAACCACGAAGTTTGTGCCCTTCCCGGAGCCCTCACTTTCCACTCGCACCGAGCCGCCGTGCAGCTCGACCAATTGCTTCACAATGGAAAGCCCAAGCCCCAAACCCTGATGTTTCCTTACGGTGGAGGCATCCTGCTGACGAAATCGGTCGAAGACATGAGGCAAAAATTTTGGCTCGATCCCCTCGCCGGTGTCGCTGACAGAAATTTCGACGCGTGATTTCAGGTCTGTCACAGCAACCGTGACCTCTCCTCCGGATGGGGTGAATTTGATGGCATTGCTGAGCAGATTCCAAATGATCTGTTGCAGACGGGTGGCATCGCCGGGGACAAGTCCCACCCGGAAATCAAGGTGGCTGGTCAGCTGGATATTTTTTGCGGCAGCCGCAGGCTCGGCTGCAGCAATGGCCGCTTCCACCGTTTCCGCTGGGCTGACACGATGGACGTCAAGCCTCAGGCGTCCGGAAAGGATGCGGCTCATATCCAGCAAGTCATCGATCAATTTTGCCTGTGCCCTGGCGTTTCGCTCGATTGTTTCAAGGGCCTTGGGGATGGAATCTCCTGTAAGACTGCCATTGCGCAGCAACTGCACCCATCCAAGCATGGCTGTGAGGGGTGTTCGCATTTCGTGGCTGACCGTCGCCAGAAACTCATCTTTCAAGACAGCGGTTCGTTCGGCCTCCAATCGTGCGGCATGCTCGATCTCCGCCAGCTGCCGGAAACGACCTTCACTTTCACGCAGTTGCGATTGACCAAGTTCTACTTCCTCTCGAGCCGCCTCAGCTTTCTTCCGACTCTCAAGCATGGAACCGCAAACCAGGCTGATCAGGCAGCCGTTAACCAAGAAGATCCCCAAAATTGTAAAATGTTGGGGCGTGAAAGAATGGGGAGCGATAAAAAGCAAAGACCCCATGGCTATCGAGAGCACCGTGGCAAAAAGACCCGGCAACAGCCCGCCCTTCCATGCGGCAAAAATGATTGCCATGGTGAACAACCCGAGGGGGGCGCGATCGCCCATCCACGACCCAAGCAGTGAAGCGCGAAACAATGCGGCCAGCGAAACCAGCGCGACTGCGAGCAGGTAGGGGTAGATACGTTGACGATGCATGGTCTGACCCTTGGCTAAATCACGTGGGTGAGTCGGTCGAGATGACGGCTCTGCCGCAGAGGCAACTACCAAGGGCGGGGAACCACGATGAATCCACCGCGCGGGTGCGAGCGATAAACCGCGTTGCCCGAATAATAATAGGAAGTTCCACGATAAACACGCGTGCGATAACCACGAGGAAGAGTGGTGACCACGGTGTCACGCAAGACAGGCGTCGATTCCGTGACAACGACAGTCCGCGACGGGGACCGGCGTTCATAGCTGAAACAACCGGACAGAATGATTGTCACCATGGCCAGCAATGTGAATAAAGCGCTTGTTTTCATAAATTGATCAGGTTCATGGGAGAATCGATTGGTCTCCTTAAATCGCGTTGGTTTTTTTCACGGATTTGGAGGCGCAGGGGAAGAATCTCGAAAACAAGGAGGGCGGGACACCAGCGTCTCCTGCCGAATTATCTCCCCCAAGGAAAAACCATCAAACGGAGAACCCCACCCTTTTCAGGTGGCCGTGATCCTTGATCTTAACTCGACCACTGCCAAAAAGGTCGAGCAAGGCTGCCATGGCCTCACGCTCACTGTTGGCACATGAAGACACGATGGCCACAAGGTCACCCAGGGAAAGTTTGTTGCGATTGATTTTACGATAGGGGTTTTTCATGACGTTAGTTGGTTTCGCCAATGAATCGTCCACCCATGTCAGGCCGATTGTCTGCTGACGTGTTTGTCAGGGAGGTCACCACGCACTCACAGGAGCTTACTGACCTCCGAATCAGGTGTCTCCCTGAGGCTCTGGGGAGCATGCCGTTCGATATCATGACATGAAAGATCCAGAAAACCAGAATGAGGAAGAGCAAATTGCCATCATTGCCTACCGGATCTATGAATCGGAAGGCTATCCGGAGGGGCGGTCCGACGAGCACTGGGCCCGGGCCGCTCGAATCGCACATGCCCAAAGAACCGGGGCAGCAATCGATAAAGAAGGCGACAGCCCGGCGGACGCTCTGACGCCGCCTTCCTCAATGGTTCCCTGATGAGCGAAGCGTTTGCTGCAAAGGCATCAACACGTCAGCTTCACGACTTAAGATTGCAGGCATCTTCCGTGCCTGCAACTCGGCGCAAGTCAGCAAAATCCACTGGCTTGAGCAGCCAGGCATCAAAGCCGGCTTTCTCAGCGAGCTCACGCAATCCCTCTGGGTCATGACCCGTCACAGCAACAAGACGGACATCCTGGGCCCACGGCTGGGCGCGAATCACACGACATGTGTCGTAGCCATCCAGTTTTGGCATGCTGATATCCAATAATAGCAGATCCGGTTGGTAGGCGGCTGCGCGCCGCAAGGCATCGATCCCATCACCCGCGATTTCAGTTTCGAAACCCAAGGATTGAAGCATCAATTCCAAACTTTTTGCGGAGTCCTCATGGTCGTCAACCACCAAGGCTCGGCGAACAGAATTTGCTGCGGGAGTTTCGCGAGGAGGCAAGGGGTCGTGCATGGTGACAAAGCATCGCACCAGCCCCAGCACATGGCTGCATGAACTCCAGATTTGGGATTTTTCAAGCGGGCACATCCACGTCATGGCTGGGAAACGATTAGTTTATGAACCAACAAACATCACATTATGAACAAACTTGAAATCAAAGGAAACTGGAATGTCATCAAAGGAAAGTTGAAACAAAAATATGGTCAATTGACAGATGATGATTTGGCCTTCGTGGATGGCAAAGAGGACGAACTTCTCGGCCGTGTGCAAACCCGACTTGGCAAAACCAAGGAGGAAGTGCGCGACGAAATTGAGCAGTTCGGAAAATAATCGGCAGTCAAGCTCCACTACACTATTGTCTTTTTAGTTGTAGCACTCATTGCGGGAGTTCTTGGATTCGTAGGGATTGCAGGATTGGCGGCCGAAATTGCAAAAATTCTGTTTTTCGTCTTTTTAATCCTTTTTATCATCTCGCTGATAATGGGGCGTCGGCCACCGGCTTAGAAGCCCAACATTCCATTCGAATTCAGGACCCTTGCGGGCAAAAGCCCGCAGGGATCCTTAGGCTAAAACCCCCAACCATACAAACAACAACGAAACCATAACAATGAACCCTAAAACCATAACCGACCTGCCAACAGACCGACTTGAAGCCTTGGCCACCTCAGCCCAAGACAAAGCCAAAGACGCCTTGAGAGTTGGACAAACCTATGCCAAAGAAAATCCGCTGGTTCTCACAGCCGGTGCCTTGGCCTTTGGAATTGCCATTGGAGTGTTGTGCGCTCATCGGGAACCAAAACGCAAGGAAACCGGTCAAGCGGCAAAAGAACTCGTGGACGATATCGTCTCTCAGTTCTCTCATCGGCTAAACGATTTCAAAAAGCAGTCCCGGTGCTCATCCTCCTCGCTACTGGAGCAATTTCAAGGGGCAGGCAAAAAACTTAAATGGTGGTAACTCATGGGCCAAACATCCAATACCCGGCCTGTTGCCCAGACCAAGAAAAAGCTCAAATCTTCCTCCACCTCTGCAACGAGGAATCATGAAGAAATAATCCGTTCTGCACCGCTTGCCAGCATTCTGTCTGCCGCCGCCTTCGGGTTTTTCCTACAGCTATTGCCGCTTGGACGGATCGTCGCCCTGTTTTTTCGTGTTGTGTTCGCCCTGATCAAGCCAGCCATAGTGATCTTCGGCGCTGTGAAACTCGTTTCTTTCCTCTTGGCGCGGGGCACAGTCCGGCAGTAGGATGAAAGTTGAAAATGGGGCATGCCATTCCCCAAGGGGCCTAAGATTTCGCATGTCTCATGGGACAACGAAAGTCCATGCCAGCAATCCATAAAACATCAGTTGGCAACCAACTGCCTTGGCAGACGGTTGTCCTTGAAGGAATCGCCCGCGGTGCGGCGCTGGAAAGCACCCTGAACCAATTGGCGCTATTAATCGAAAGCGAGGTGCCAGGCTGTCTTTGCGGGATTTGCGTGATATCTCCCCGCGAGAAGATCGTTATAACCAGCCTGGGGCCACATCTGCCAGAAAGCTTCCGCAACGCCTTTGTCGGGCTTTCTTTGGCCGATTCCACGGTTAGTCCTTGCGCGGCTGCGGTGGACCAGCAGGGAACCGTCATCGTGAGTGATATAACCGTAGATCCGCGATGGTCGGGTAATCTTTGGCAAAAGCTTGCGAGGGAAGGTGGATTTTCATCCTGTCGTGCAACCGCAATCATCGGTTCCGATGGAATTGCCCTTGGTGCACTGACCTTTTATTCGGACAAACCGTCTAAAATGGATTTTGAGACCTCCAGCGAAACGGCCTCAAACCTTGCGAGTATCGCCATTGAGAGGCACCAGGACGAAGAAGCCTTGCGTGAAAGCGAGCAACGCCTTCGTCTTGTCATCGACGGTGCTGACCTGGGGACTTGGGATTGGAACCTGACCACCGGCGAGTTGGCTTGGTCGGATCGTTGCAAAGAAATTTTTGGTTATCCCGCAGAGACGACAATGACCCATGGGCTGTTCCTGAAAGCCATTCACCCGGAAGACCGAAGCTTGGTCGAAGGTGCGGTGAATGATGCGCTAGCGGGACGCACGGCCTACAATGTCGAGTTTCGTGTACGACCCACAGAGGGAGCCATCCGTTGGGTTTCCAGCATTGGCAGTGGCTTCAGCAACGATGGCCGGGGGCGCCCCCTCTCCATGCGGGGAGTTGCCATGGACATCACCCAGCGGAAAGAGGGCGAGTCCCTCTTGGCAGAAAGTGCCGCCCGATTTCAGTTTCTCGCAGAATCCCTTCCTGAAAAAATTTTTACAGCTGATGCCAAAGGCGAGGTCTCCTACTTAAATCAAAAGTGGGCAGACTACACCGGCCTCACCGTGCAGCAGGTCATGGGCCTTGGCTGGAGGGAGTTTGTTCACAATGAGGACATCGAGGAAAAAATGGCCAACTGGACACGAGCTATTGCCGATGGGGGGCCTTTTGAATTCGAACACCGGTTTCTTCGTGCGGATGGAACCTATCGATGGCATCTCAGTCGCGCACAGCCCCTAAAACGGCCTGATGGTACAACCGACATGTGGATCGGCTCGAATGTGGATGTGGATGATCTGAAACAAGCCGAGTTGAAATTGCGCGAAATGGAAGGCCGTTCCCGTCTTGCCCTTCAGGCGGCAGGTTTGGGGTTTTGGGATTGGGACATGGAAAACAAAATGACGTGGTCCCCGGAGCACAATCGCATGTTCGGCATCGATCCCCACATCGAACATGGCACGCACGAGGAGGTCATGCAGCGTATCCACCCCTATGACCGTTCCGTGGTTGCACAAACCATGGAGCGCGCTTTGCTGGAGCGGATCGATTTCGAAGTCGAATTTCGCACGATCGGAGATGATGACGTCGTGCGTTGGATTACCTCCCATGGCCGAGCGTTCTACGATGAGCATAGCGGGAGGCCCGTGCGCATGATTGGCATGGTGCGCGAGGTGACCGAAAGAAAACATTTTGAGGAACGCCTTCGCAGTAAGCAGGAAGAGCTGCGGTCAGCACTGGCTGCTGCGGAATTAACGCGGGAGGAGGCTGAGGCAGCAAACCGGGCGAAGGATCAATTCCTCGCTGTTTTGAGTCATGAGTTGCGCACACCTCTCACGCCGGTGCTCTTGGCCGTTTCTCACATGCAGAGAGACAAAAAACTTCCGCCCTCTGTACACACAGCCCTGCAAATGATTCAGCGGAATATCAAGCTGGAAGCCCGTTTGATCGAGGACCTGCTCGATCTCACTCGCATCTCCCACAACAAAATGGAATTGAATCTCGAATCCATGGACCTCCATCTTGTGGTGAACCAAGCTCTCGAGATTTGCGAAACCGATCTCTTGGCCAAAAAGCTGAACCTCCACCTCGAATTGGCGGCCTCAAACGCCCATGTCATGGGCGACCAAGCCAGGCTCCAACAGGTTTTTTGGAACATCATCCAAAATGCCGTGAAATTCACGCCGGAAAACGGAACAATCAGCATTCGGTCGTCAAATAACGGGCCAAACATCACCGTGGAAATCAAAGATTCCGGCTTGGGAATTTCGTCGGACATTTTGCCGCTTATTTTTAATCCGTTTGAACAAGGAGACAAACGGGTCATTGGGCAATTCGGTGGTCTGGGCCTTGGCTTGGCTATTTCCAAGGCAACCATTGACGCCCACAACGGCTCTCTCCACGCGCAAAGCGCGGGGCAAAATCTGGGCGCGACATTTGTGGTGGAACTTGCTAGCTTCTCCAGCTAAAAATTTCCATGTTTATGTCCTCTCATGTGCTGAAAATTTTATTGGTTGAGAACCATGACGATACCCTGACCTATCTGGCTGAATACCTCAGAGAATGCGGTCACACCGTCCGCAGCGCGACAAGCATGAATGCCGCGTTAAAGTCACTTGCTGACGAGTCGGTTGACATCTTGATCAGCGATATTGGCCTGCCAGATGGGGATGGCTGGCAGCTTTTGCGCCGGATCCATGAGTTGAAGCTTACCGCGCCCTTCAGCATCGCGATGAGCGGATACAGCACAAAAGCCGATATTGAGAAGAGCCGGGTGGCCGGTTATCGACATCATCTGGTCAAACCCTTTTTACCAGATGAGTTGGACGTGCTCATTCAGGAGGCAGCTACGTCGTTCCAAAAAGTTTAAATCTCCGACAAAAAGAGACACGCGTGCTCCGCTTCACTGACGATTCTGGATGTAACAGAGCTATGTTATCAGCCTCCACCGAGACAACCAAGGCCGATGAGGCGGATCAGAATGACTGTTTGTTATCGCTTCTCCTGAACTCCTCTTTGGCATGTATTGTCACGGACGACCGAAAACACATTGAAAAATGGAATCAAGGAGCAGAAACGCTTTTGGGCTGGAAGGCAGAACAGGTACTCGGACAACCTCTTTCCAAAGTGATGCCCGAGTCCTCCATTTCCAAAAGCGGTTCGTCACTGAGGTCGTTGGCCGACAACGCCCATCCCGAAGTCTCACTTAAAAAGCAGGACGGAGAGCTGGTGAAAGTCAAAATCGACAGCACCCCACTTCCCCCCAACGGATCACAACAGGAAGGACACATCTTCCTGATTCAAGATATTACCGAGAAGAAATTCCTCGAGGAGGCTCTCCTTGAGGCCTCGGAGCGAGAGCAACGCCGCATTGGCCAAGAGTTGCATGACCATTTGTGTCAACACTTGCTGGGGGCCGCCTTCGCCACAAAAGCTCTTGCGGGTGCTTTGGATCGCGACCAGTCAAAACATGCCCCGCAACTCCATGACCTCGCCCGCTTGGTTAACGATGCGGTTTCACAAGTGCGGGACATCTCTCGTGGTTTGCATCCGGTGGAGCTTGATGCTGCTGGTTTGATGTCCTCTCTCCAAGAGCTGGCCAACCGAGCGGCCCATTCCACTCCCTGCAGCTTTCGTTGCGAAAAGCATGTTCTGGTTAAGAATAGCAACGACGCCCTGAATGCCTACCGGATTGCTCAGGCGGTCGTCACCACTGCCATCCAAGAGACCGGCGCGGAACACATTGAAATCGTCCTTGCTCAAACCGGACCTTCCATTTGTTTGGAAATCAATGATGATGGAAAGAAGGAGGGCGAGTTAACCTCAGACCCAGCCGGGGTTGCGGCCAAAACCATCCAATATCGTGCCCAGGCCATGAACGGCTCTCTCACCTTGAACTTTCACCCAGAAAAGGGCACTCATGCCATCTGCCACTTTCCATCATGAGCCCACCCAAAACGGAAAAATCTGACTCTTCTGAAAAAAAGCGCGTGCTGATCGTGGATGATCACCCGGTGTTTCGTCATGGCATCACGGCCCTGATCAATGCCGAGCAGGATCTCATCGTGTGCGGGGAAGCTTCCTCCTCACCCTCCGCCCTCGACGCCATGCGTAAACTCAAACCCGACATCGCCCTTCTCGACATTTCCCTCCCGGGCACCAATGGCATTGAGCTGATCAAGTTGATGAAAGCGGAGTATCCCAAACTGCCTCTGCTCATTCTCTCGATGCATGACGAGTCCCTCTACGCGTTGAGGGCGCTCAAGGCCGGAGCCCTCGGATATGTGATGAAAGCCGAGGCACTCACCCACGTTCTTGATGCCCTGCGCAAGGCGTTAAAAGGAGAAATCTACGTCAGCCCGCGTCTGAGTGAACGCCTCATTTTTCAAGCCATCCAAACCTCGGAGACCAACTCCGGCTCCCCGGTGGACCGCCTCTCCGATCGCGAACTTGAAGTTCTCTCCTTTCTGGGCAACGGCCTGAGCACCAAAGAAATTGCGGCCAAGCTCAATCTCAGCGTCAAAACCATCGAAACCCACCGGGCCCACATCAAAGAAAAGCTCGCCTTCCGCGACGCAGGCGAGATGGTCCGCTTTGCCATCGATTGGGTCGCCCAAGAAAAACTGGAGTGAGATTTCAGGAATCTGCTGTGATCCCATGCCTAGGGGATGGCGGATTCTCCTGCGTTTAAGGCCTCCCAAATCGCAATAGCATAACCTTTCATCCCGAGATTATTAGGATGCCAGGCGACACCCTCATTTGCCCATTGGCCGCCGCTTGCCGCGCGATTCTGTCTGTTGGCGCTGACTTGGGCAATATCGGCAAAAGGGATGCGATGTTTTCGACAAACGGCTTTGATCATTTCGTCCTTACCCACCTTCCCACGCCAGACGCCGGTGCAGACGATGCGGGCTTGCGGATGAGCGACACGCAATAGGACGATCAAGTCTTCGTAAGGTTTTTGGAAATCCACTTCGTCCAGGCTGACGTTATCATTCTCTCCCATTTGCACAACGATAAGATCGGGCGTTGCTTCCTTGAGCGTTTCGGGATTCGCCAATTTCCCCGGCAAGGTTCCTCCCCCCGCTGCCTGAATCATCACCTCCGGCTCTGTTCCCTGATGCTCCGAAATTAGAGCCATCAACTGATGAACATAATCGTTGGACTTGCTGTCAGCAGCCATGCCCCAATTCCCCGACCAACCCAATTTTTCGGAAGGGGCATGGAATGTGATGCTGTCTCCCACAAAAAGAATTTTTCGAATCGGAGGGTGATCCTGAGCTGGGGCGGCAGCGGACGTTGATTTCCGGCCATCCGCCGCGTTGAGGTCAAACCACTTTCTTAAAACCTTTTCTCGGTCCGTTGGTGTGGTCGCTATGGGATGATTGGTGCGGTCGAACGGAAGATTTGCATGCTCCACACTCCACACCGGGGACTCACGGAAGGCATGATATGTCCAGTCCCAGCCATATTCTTCAAAGATCGCGATACAATCATCAATATACTGAGCAGCTCCCGGGGCCCACCTCACAGCACTGAATTCTCCAATGAATATTGGAACGCCATGGGCGAGTTGAAAATCACGCACCGGCGCCAGATACCGACGCAGCGCTTCTTTGTTGAGGGTCACGTCCTGGACTTTCCCGCCCGGATAAACGATTTTTTCCTTATCGAAGTCCTTCCCATCCGCCCCTCCTTGATTCGTTTTTATGCCCTGATGGGTGAACTCCCACGGCCAATACATATGAGCCTGATAGATCACATTGGTGAGTGGCACGGGATCGAGCCAGAGGAAAGAATCCGGGCTGTCCCATTGATCAACCTCAATCATGAGTGCCACGTCAGGATCAATTTTGCGAATGGCTTTTCCCGTCACGACTTGAATACCCAGCCAATCAGGCAATTCCGGCGGTGATGGGTAATTTTGCACGGGCTCGTTAACGAGGTCATAGGCCCAGAGACCGGGATGCCCCTTGAAACGTCGCGCGATTTTTTCCCATGCCGCAACGAAGGCATCGTGATGTACTTTTTCCAGATACATCCGATGTGTCCGATCCGGGTATCGATCTCCCGGGACGGAGTGCATGTCCACGACCAACTTCATGCCGCGAGCAGCAGCAGCATCAAGAGCTAATGCCAGGTCATCGAGTTTTTCATCCAACCACTCCTCGTACGGGCGCTGATCGTTCGGGCGCTTAGACATTTGCCAACGGATCACATTCACATTCCAAGCCGCCAAATCATCAAAATCCTTCTCAACATAACGATGAGGTGACATCACCCCACGCTTGGTTGCTGGTGTGGAGATCGTCTGGCCTTCTGGCAAAACACGAACAGCCTTGGACTGGACGATTGTCAATCTTAGCGCAGAAATCCATAACGTTCCGGTGGCGCCTTCCACCCCGATGCGCACTTGGGTTTGGGTGGCATCATCCAGAACGCCACAAAGCATGCTTACCTCTCGCCATGGAAACGTGCCATGCAGCCCCCTGGCATCCAACCAGCGTTTTCCGCGGCCATTGGTGTTCAAATAAAATTGGCATTTGCCTCCAAGGTAGCCGGGAAGTGGGAGTTTGGGATCCGGGCTCTTGAGGGATTCTCCGCGGACCATCGCTGTGAGCATCACCCTGGCTCCTTGGAGCTTTTCAACCGGCAAAACAAAGTGAGCCATGCTCTCGATTTTTCCAGTTTCACCCACCGGAACATGGAATTTGACCGCAGGTTCCCCATTCGGCCCGTCATTGGATACCACGCCGCCCTGCTGTTCCAAGGCCAAGCGGATAGCGGGATCTGATAAATCCAGTTCAAAAATAACCTCTCCATCAGATCCTGATTTTTTTAGTTCCGGACTTGTTGCTTCCTCCCCAAGTAAGCAGGGAGCAAAAAACGTCATGGCAATAAGGATAGTGAACAAATGGAGCTTTTTCATGATCGATGCAAACTTATCTGCCTGAGGTGGTGAACTCACAAATGTCATCAGGTTATTGCTTTTCACTGACTCGGAACTGATTGGTCACAAGCGATCCTGATTTTTGACCAAATCCTGAAAACCCGGCACAGTCCACCTTCGGCCTCTGATCCTCCTCCAACGTCTTGTCAATGATCACCTCCACCCCATTCACAGACATATCTAAAACTCCAGTGGTGGGGCTGTAATCGATGAGGAGAGTCACCGGTTTTCCATCTTCCAAATCAGGGACTTTATCTCGTTTCAGCCGTACAATTCCTTTCTCAGGAACATTAACCGCTCCCTCATAATTGCCACGACTGTCAACAAGGAGAAAGATCCCCTGTTCCCAGGTGAAGTTTGTGCCGTCAGTTCCAAGCCCGATGGCCACCCAGTTAGGGCGATCGATACCATCCACGGGGTTCACCGTGCCCTCCACGATGAGGGAGCCATTTACAGTCGGAACTGGAACGCTAGCGCGATAAACATTGGTGTTTTTAGTTGTGACAAAACCGCCGGCCTCGTCTTTTGCAAGCAAAACATTGTCGGTCGCTGTCCAAGAGGCCGCACCGGCAGAGGTTTCCGATCCTTCCAATGGAACCGTCTCACCTTGGCTTCCACTAACAAATGTGTCGCTGACCTCAAACGCCCCCTCCCCATGGAGAATACCTAAGGGAATCAGTAAGCCAACAAGAAGCGTTACGAGGGGGCGGTGCGATTTCATAATTTGAGGGTGAGTTAAGGATTCAGGGAAAGTTCCCATGCAGAGATACGATCCCACGGATGAGAACTGAGTATTTTGGCGGCATGCGAAAATTTCGGACTGCCAGTTCCCGTACTCGCCATTTCAAGAAGCAGAGCCGCTCGTGACTTGTGAAAGGGCGCTATTTGTGGCCACGTCCACGTTTTTTCTTCTAAAAAGTAGGGCAGCATCCAACGCACTCCTTGGGTAATTCTGCCGCCGTGCGTGGACTCCCAGTTCCAAAGGTCCATCCCCAGGCGACTAGCTACCTGCGCCAAAAACGCAAAGCCCAACAGATTGAATGTGCAATATGTCTTTGAGAGCGTTCTGTGCAGCTCATGCGGCTGGCTGCCATCCGCTTGGAAATGTTGACCAATACGAGCGTGAGTGTGGTTTTCGATCTGAGATCGGCAAATGTCCTGCCTTCCGCAAAACCAAGCGAAGGCCACAACTTGAGCATCATACCAAGTGCCATGGTTGTTGGTTTCCTCACATTCCTGCTGACCTTCCGGGCTTTGTAGCAACCAGTCCAAGTACGATGAAAACCAATCCTTAACTCCTTCCAGAACCTCCTGGGTCCACTCTTGGCCAAATTCCAAAAGTTGGATGTGATCCACCAAAAAACAGAATCCCCACGTATCTATAATCCCAATCCCGCGACCTTCACAGACACCAGGAATTCCTTGGGAAAAGCGGAGGTGTGGGTTCATCCTTGTTTTCGGATCAAGAAACCAACACCTCAACAGTCGGGCCGCTTCCCTTGGATATTCTTCCGATTTCTCAATCTGTGACATCACCGCCAGAACGGCAACTGCTGCCTGAAGCGTTTCTAATTTTGGCCTGTCGCCCCCGGACGTTGGGTTGATTTCCCCATCCCGCCGTATGTAGGGCAGCCCTTCTGGCTGCTGGGGGTCTGGCCACCAATACGGACCGTGGCTCACGTAATCATGAACGTCTTCCCTCGCAAAAGGTTTCGCCTTTTCCACCACAGTGAGGTTGGGATGGGTTGCGGCCTGTGCTGTCGCAGCCTGAAACTGATGCCAGAATCGAGGATTATCCAGAAGCTCGCTTCTCATTTGCTCCAAGTTCATAAATTCCCCAGCAGGCGCAGCCAGCATTCAATCAATTCTCCAATTTCGATTGTCCGTGTTCATCAAATCACCATCTGGTTTTTCTGCAGAAACATGACCATCAACCCAGAGAACATTGGCAGCTTTTCCAGAATGACGAAAATCCACCACGGCGTCCTTCAATCCCGAGGGCGATCTCACAAATGGCACCCAGCGCGTGGTGTTGACCTGAGCTTGATCAGTTATCATAACGGTTCGACTTGGATGCTGGACTTGATGATAACGGACCCAACGTTTCGGATTTCCTGAGGTCCGATAGAGTGACAAGTAATCACTATTGTAACCGTATCCTGGCCAATTTATGGACTTCGACTGACTTGGACACCTAAACACTGGCAGATTCATAATCACAGATGCACTTGCGGAATTATAAGTGTCAGCATTGTAAGTAGCAGGAAGTGGGGCATCCAAATAGGGAGCCAATTTGTACGCCCATGTCTTTTGGTTTTCAAAATCCTCATACGTTGAAACAATTTTACCGTCGTTTTCAGCCGACCAAGCCATTGCCGCAGCACCGATCTGACGAAGATTGGAAGCGCATTTCACGGACAATTCGGATTCCTTCATTTTGGTTGTTACGCCCAGAAGAAGCGAAGCCAGCAGGGCAATGCACCCAATCACCACCAAGAGTTCCACAAGTGTGAATGCACTCGCGCGTTTGGTGCTGCGTCGTAAATAGCCGTTGGTATTTCTAGGCACGGGGGGACAGAATGAGTGTGGATTTCTTTTTCTTAAGCAGCGAATCTTGGGCGACGCGAGCGGAATAACACAAACATCATTCCCATTCCGACCAGCAGGCATGTGGTTGGCTCGGGAACCACCAAGGCGATTTGATTCAGCCCATTGTAGTTGTAATCGAGATCGTAGCCGCTTGGCAGACTGCTCACGGAGGCGAACGTCCCCCCTGTCAGGCTTGTGTAGTTAGCAATCACATAGACTGCATCGTCCAGCGGGCCAAGCGTGGTGAAATCCACAACACCCGACGTGATGTTGAGTGCAGCGGCGTTGAGAAGGCCTGCGGATCCAACTCCAGAAGGGTCCAGTGTGAACGTGAAGGTCTGGTCGCCCAGCATTGTGAAGCTTTGTGCTGTGGTGTCGAAGGTTGCTCCGGCATTGATGTTGACTTCCGAACTGTCAGAAATGGAGCCACCTGAGGCAAGAATCAGAGTCCCTGCCGTCACATTGGTCTCACCCGTGTAGGTGTTTGCGCCCGAGAGAATCAAATTGGAGGTTGCGCTGTTTTGTGTCAGCGAGGTCACGTTAGTTCCGATAGGCGCAGCAATGGTCACCGTTCCAGATCCACTCCCAGTATGAGAGACAGCGCCAACGGTGTTAATGGTATTTCCCGCAGCATTGCTAATAGTGAATGCGCTGGAACCCGAAGTATTCAGGATCAAATTACCGGTGCCGCTGATGCCTGTGGCAAATCCGCTCGTCCCCGTGCTGGTTCCCGTGTAGATCACTTCACTGCTATTGGTACCCGTGTTTATGATCAGGTCCCGGTTGTTGAGCTGAATCGCCCCGGCATAAGTGCCACCACTCCCAGTTCCAAACTGGAGTGTTGAAGTGTAAACATTGGTATTGGTGGCATCACCAACCGCGATAGGATTGGAGAAAGTCTGACCGGCCACTTGAGGTTGCAGCGTCACATTCGAGTTTGTGAAGGCATCACCCAAGGTCACAAGACCGGTGTTTCCACCGAGCGCCTGTGTAAAGGTTGTGCTGATCACTGTTCCTCCCCGAATGGTCAGTCCTCCGGAAAAGGTGTTCGCCCCGGAAAGTGTTTGGGTGCCGGTTCCCACTTTCAGGATGCTGCCGGTTCCTGCAATCACTCCGCTGTAGATCACATCGGAATTGTTATTTCCAATTGTCAGGGCGACAGCAGCAGAGGCGTTATTGTTCAATGTGATCGTTGAGATCTGACCGTTCGTGGAGTTTCCCCCTGACAACCCGCCGATGGTAAAAGCATTGCTCACAACCGAGCTGTCGAAGACTACGGTGGTCAGATTGTTTCCTCCCGGACTACCTGGACGAGCAAGCGTGCTGTTCTGCAAAGCGAGGCTGTTGCTCAGCACCAATGTTCCCGTTGATCCCGCAGTTCCGAGTGTGGTGTTGCCGGTGTGAGTGTTAGCACCACCAAGAGTCAATATTCCATTTCCGGTGAAGTTGATCGCACCTGCGGCCGTGGTGTTTTGAACGACCCCCGTCACCGTCAGATTGCCGCTTCCATTCACTTCCGTCGTGCGCGCAAAAGCACCCGCCCCCGTGGTCATCAGGTCCAAACTGCCCAGAGTCAATGTGCCAGTATTCACCGTTAGCGTCCGGTTGCTGCCGTTCCTCAGTCCGTAACCCGTGGTAATACTGATGTTCCCACTTGTGGCATTAAACGTCATCGCTGTCGCATTCGAGATCAACCCGCCTGTGTTGCTGAACGTTTGCAGTGCCCCGCTATTATTATCAACCGAGTTAAGACGAAAGGTGTTTCCCGTCATGGTATAAGCCGGAGCTCCCAAATCAAAGGTGATGTTCACAATGGTCGTGCCATCGGTGGTGAGCGTATTCGTTAGTGTGTTCGATGGTGAAGCATTTGCGCTGGTGAAAATCAGCGAGTCGTTGGTGACTGGAACCGCAACTGCCCAGTTGGCAGGGGTTGCCCAATCGGTACTCCCTCCGGATCCCTGCCAGGTTCTGGTTGCGGCAAAAGCGGGAAGGGAGGTTAAGAGCGCACCTGACAGCACAAGGGCAAAGGTCCGGAGTGGGAATGAGGTGGTTTGGTTTTTTTTGGTTTTCATGTGTTTTGGGATTGGAACGTGAGCGGTTGGGTGCTTTTTTTATGTGCTTTTTCGAATGACGATCTCTCCGCGAATTTGGTGCTCTCGGGACTGGGTTGAAGGTGAGTTCAACATTTGATTCAGCATGGCGAAGGACTCACGCCCCATCTCTTCGAAGGGAATGCGGTAGGTTGTCAGAGGGATGCCGTGACTGGCAGCCAGCACGCTGCAATCATCAACTCCGCTGACCATTAGATCGTCAGGCACGCGCCAACCCCGCTCTTGGGCGGCGGCAATACAGCCAAGGGCAAGGAAATCGTCTGCACACACCACGGCGTCCAATTTTCCTGCCTCTTTGAAATATCTCATGGCGAGGGCGGTGGGCTCGGCCAAAGGGTCCTGGAAATTAGGATGCATGGCGCACTCCAGAAAGACCCCGCCTGCCGGTTCCCCCATACCTGCTTCCTCCAAAGCCCAGCGGTAACCTTGGTATCGGTCACGCATGAAGGGAGCCCATGCAAAGTTGGAGAAAAACCCAATGCGTTTTGCCCCGCGACTGATCATATGTCTTGTCATGGTGCAACCCGCATGAAACCCGTCGATTGCTACAGAACTGCAACCGAGACCTGGTAAATTCACTTCTGCCAAGACGATCGGGAACTTGGATTCAACCAAGAGCTGCGAAAAATGCACGAGTTCCTTGGGGCTTGGAATAATCGGATAAACCACGGCCCCCCGGACATCGAACTCTGGCAGGCGAGCAATAAACTCAGTCTCCTTCTGATAATCGAGTCCCGTTGTCAGCATGACCACCCGGCGTCCCGCTTCGCGCGCAGCATCTTGAAACCCTTTGACTGTTCGCCAGATCCCCTCGTGTTGCTCACTTGGGTAAATGAAGGCAAAAGCATCGAGTTGGCTATGACTTCCGGAGGTTTTATCGGTTCCGTAGATGACTGTAGTTCCTGCGCGAGCCTTACGTTCCACAAAGCCTTCATGCACCAGAACTGCCAGCGCCTTGCTCACAGTGCCAAGACTGCAATCGAACTGCCGCGCAAGCTCCGTTTCGTTTGGCATCTTGGAGCCAGCAGCCCGCGTGCCTGCAATAATTTCCTCCCGCAACCGGGTGTAAACCGCATGAGTTTTTTTAGGGGAACGAACCATGGCGTCCAAAATCGCAATAAATCAGTTATTGTCAATAAAAAGATGTTATTTTTTTAAAACTATTATATTTTTCAATCATGCTGCTGACACTTTCTCCCAAAACTGAACTGAAAAACCGCGTTTACGGGTGTTGGCTTGGCAAATCGATTGGTGGGACGCTGGGCCTGCCTGCTGAAGGAAAAATGGAGCGTCTGCACTTTTTGTTTTACGATCCCGTTCCAACAATTGCCCCTCCGAATGACGATCTTGAGCTTCAGTTAGTCTGGCTACATTTGGTCGAAAACAACGGATCGACTCTGACCCAATCCGATTTCGCAAAGGCTTGGCTGGATCATATTCACTACATGTGGGACGAGTATGGCCGCACGCGTTGGAATTTGCGTCGTGGCGTTCCGCTGCAAAACGTGGGTACCTTTGAAAACCCCTTTCATGCGGCTATGGGGGCACCCATCCGCTCAGAAATCTGGGCGTGTCTCTTTCCAGGCGATCCCGGCAGTGCGGCCCATTATGCGGCCATGGATGCGTCCCTCGACCACGGAGTGGAAGGCATAGCAGGCGAGGTCTTCTTTGCTGTCATGCAAAGCGCGATCCTTGGTGGAATTCCCTTGCTGGATGCCATCGAACTGGCTTGGCGATACCTCGCTCATCACACGGAAACCGCTGCAGCGATCCGTTTTGTTCGGGAGGCCCATGGCAAGGGTCTCTCCGAATGGGATTGTTGGAAACAATTGTTGGAGAATCACGGGAATGACAATTTCACCCACGCACCATTGAATGTGGCCCTAACCATCTGGGCGCTTCTTTACGGGGAATCTGATTTTGAAAAAAGCATTCTGCTTGCAGTGAATGGTGGTTATGACACGGATTGCACCGCCGCCACGGTGGGGGCAACGCTGGGATTCCTTCTTGGAGAGGAAGGAATCCCCACCCGATGGATCGAGCCTATTGGAGAAGGCGTATTTGTCGGCCCCGGCATACAGGGCATTACACCACCACGCAGCCTTGGCGAGTTGACAGATCGAACCATTGCACTGATCGGCCGATTGGAAGCCCAATCTTGGAGCGGCTCAGTGTGGGAACAGAAGCCAGGCGAACCTGATCTTGTCGGCCTGCCGGCTACCATAGAGCTCGTTTCCTTGTTGGGGGAACCAGCCCTGTGGGCGAATGGCGAGCTGCCTGCCGAAGTGAAGCGGGCTGGCGGCGCGAGGTGGATTTGGGAGGATACAAACTCGGATTCAAAGCTGATCACTTGTCTCGCGCCTGAGGGTGCGAAACTTTTCATCAATGACACTCTAGTGGTAGAGTGCCCTCCGGGGTTACCCTATGTCCCGGCACCTCATCGTTGCCCGACACAGGCCCAGGTCACGGTGTCTCCTGGCACAGGATCTCACCATATCCGGCTCGAGCTGACCTCGCACGATGAAGACCAACAAGCCACGGTGATCCTCGCACACTCGAATTTCCACCTCTGCCAATGGTCATCCGAAGAAATCCCCCACCCTGCCAGCCTTGAGGGATGACAAAGGGTCGCTGCAAATTCAGACTCCGTGCGGAAAAACTTCACTGGGACACAGATCAAGAATCTCTCCCAGAGCACAGGATTTCTCAAAAAATTGCCCCCTGTTTTTCACCCTCCCGCACTCGCACCCATTCCACCCGTGACGGAGCCGCAGGTCACCACCTTTTAAACTCTGAATTCGAATGCGGGACAGCCGCCCTTTTTCCCATGACGCATCAACAAGGAAGGCCCCCTCAGCACGGATTCCTTCACACGCCGCGTTCTCCCAACCTTTTGGCAAGTTGGGAAGGATGAAAAGCACCCCCGCTGAAGTGTGGACAAGCATTTCCAAGATGGCGCTCACCGATCCAAGCGCACCATCCAATTGAATGATCTCGCATTTTTCGTGATCGGGTGGATGAGCGAATTTTTCGGTTTGAGTGATCCCTGAATCAAGCAGCGAAAACCCGCCGATGTCCGCATCATGGAGCGGGCCGCGACCCACGTTGGTATAAATGCCTTCATATAATCTCAACCACCACGTTGCCATATCAGTGAGCCCCACGCGCGAGCAAATCATGGAGGCCCATGGCAAGGACCAACCACTCCAGCGTCCGGGTCCGGTCTCGATCCAGTAACGAAGGCTCTGGAGGAGAACGTCCCGGTGTTCCTCCATTTCGATGTTCAGCGTTTCGAACGGATACAGCCCCGCCAAATGCGAATGGTGGCGATGGCTGCATGTCAGGGCCTGTCCTTCCCAAAGACCTATCCCCTTGCGACCTGTGTTCCACTCCCGATCAGGCAGCTCGACCACGGTATAATGCGGCAAGTGTTCTTTAACCTCCTGCCATGCCAAATCGATGGGTTCCCCCAAAAGCTCCGCAGCTTGTGGCAGAATTTCAAAAACCCGATGCAAGGCCGCAAGCTGGAAGCTGGCATCCCGACCCTGACATGATTGCAGCTCGCTTCCTCCAAACTCCGGGCTGACGCTCACCGGGAGCGACCAGTAGCCGGGTTTCCTGTCGGCCTCATGCCATTCCAGCATGGCGCGGTAACCAACGAAAGATCCCAGCAGAAGCGGCCAGGCAATTTCCATCAGGATCGATTCGTCCAAAGTGAACCGGTAATGCTGCCATGCCATCAGCGCGGTCCATGCCAGACACCCATGGTCAATCGTGCCAGCCCAAAACAGATCGGAAACCTGACCACGATCATCCACCGCGTGAGGTAACATGCAGGCCCCCGGCGTTTCGAAAAACGCCTCGCCAGCCTTTTTCAAACTGGGCAACCAGGCCCTGAGCAAATCCCACAAGGGGATAAAATGATCAGGACGATTGGATGGCAAACAGGCTCCGTAGATCATTTGAACATTGATGTTAAAATGATAGTCATTACTCCACGGCGGGATACGCGTGTCCTCCATCCACGGCCCTTGCAAGGTGGCGGCAACACCTTCCGGCGGATTCAGACCCGCCTGCCGGTAAACCCCATAATCATAGAGTTCCTGAAGAGAATGGTCCGGCAATCGAACCCGAGGCACATCCGACCAATACTGCTTCCACCAGGCCTCGGAGCGATCTCGTTCCAGATTCCATGACATGCCTCCGGCCAATGACTTCGCCGCAGAAATCGGATCGGCACCAAGCGCCGTGGCCAAAAATAATTGGTCACCATCCACCATTTGCCAAGCCAGAGCCAGTGCGTCATCTTCGGGAAGAGTCTGACAAAACCCTCCTTCCAAATTCCCCTGACCCCACACCTGCGGTGGTGCAATTCCTGTTTTCTCCAGTTCCCCGCCAATGGCAGCCCACGCGGGAATCGCATCGACGCAGGGAGCCAAATCCGGGTCTCCATGCCAGCGGATACGAATCATCTCCGACAACCGCGCTTGAACAATTTCCACGTGACCACGGCGGGTGGGATCCGTTCGATGAACCACCTCAATGACCAACTTACCCTCGCCCAGCGAAAGAACACCTCGCTGTGGAGCCCAGTCCTTGCCGAAGGACATTTCCAAGCGACCGCATCCATACTGCTTCGGTTTGAGAGCAAGTTCTCCGGGCCTTGTTGCTGAAGAAAACAGCCCGGTCAGCGCCGAAGCATCCCCAGCTTCCACAACCCTCCGTAACTCCTTGTAAGTTGCTCTCGGCAGAAACGGTTCCCCGCCGCGATGATCCCAAAACCCCGCGCGCCCAACCGTCAGACAAATGCTCTCCTCCCCCCAAACCATGACCCCCTGAACCCCATTGCCAAGAAAGATGCCAGCCTGAGGGCGGGGAATCGGAAACGTCCATTCCAAATTGGATTCTGCGGAGGAAGGAGTGGGAGGCATCATGGTTATGACGCCAACTCCTACTTTTTCATACAAAGTGGTCAAACAAAATTGATGGAGAATTTAGATCTCCTGCTGTCTTCATACCAACCAGATCTACGTCGAAATCATGCCTCAATTCTGGGCCATTTCCTAGACGAGCTGAAACTTTTCATAAGTCCCTGACTCTTTGTTTCCTTTGTTTCCTTCTGTTAACTCAACTTCCTCTTCGGGAGATTTACAGGCTGTCTTCCGACTTGCTGTCGGAATGACATAAAAAGGCCTGCAGCGCACGGATGGAACATCGTACGCCGCAGGCGATTGATAGGTTTGTTTCCGACTTATTGGCCTGCGCCACTTCCAGCACTACCGCTTCCGGTCCCGCCGGTTCCTGCGCCGCCACTTCCTGTGCCTGTGCCTGTGCCTGTGCCTGTGCCTGTGCCTGTGCCTGTGCCTGTGCCTGTGCCTGTGCCTGTGCCTGTGCCTGTGCCGGTCCGGGCTCCGGTTCCGGTTCCGCGGTCAGGCATCAGCTGGGAACCCGTGCCAGCATTTGGATCCCGTTCAGTTCTTGGATCTAATCCCACATCGGGATCTCTCCCTGTTCTTGGGTCTATTCCTATTTCCGGGCCTCGTCCAGATTGCGGGTCCAGTCCAATTTCTGGCGTGGCATCAGGCATGGGTGATGGGGACGGGGCCGGAGTTGGGGATGGCGTCGGATTAGGGGATGGAGTGGGTGCTGGTGAAACACCCGGGATCGGCTGGGGGCTGGGTTGGGGACTTGGAAGCGGATTTGTCGGCTGTTGTCCATTTGTTTGGACTGCGGGCTGGTTGGTTGACGATCCTTGATAAACGGGTTGGATTTGCTGGCCGACCATTGAGCATGGAGCGGCAACTGCGAGAAATATCACAGAGAGGAATGGTAGTATTTTCATAACAACACCTTATCGCGCGGGAACATGAGCGGAGAGGTCAGGTCATAGTCTTACTAGATGCTCAGGGACGACTTCATGATTCGCTTTGCTGAGGGGGCGACTAATCGTCGTTGCCGGGCTCTGATTGATTTTTTACCAACTTCGATTCCAAGATTCGCAATAGGGTAAGGATCAGCAGGGCAATCAGGGTGGAGCCGAACGCGATCACGTACTTGTCAATGGCTTATCTGAAAGATTGTGAGCACGGACTTCGGTGCTGATTCCTGTCTCTTGAAGCTCTGGATGACTTTCAAAAAAGTCATCCTTGGGGGTATAACCGAGCAGTTCGGTGGCGTCGGAGATATCCATGCGATTGAAGGTGTTGCCGCTAAGGGCTTGGAAAATCGCAAATTGGAGTTTTTGGTCATCCAAGCAGAGTTCGATCAGTTGTTGGAGATCTCGACGGGAAACAAAACCATCGGCATTGGCCATGGAGCCACCCTTCGCAGGCGCATCAGAAGGTTGGAACGCACCGATACGCAGAGCTAAAAAAGCGATGCCCTTCTGAGTGGAAAGATACCTCCCAATCGCTTCGCCGAAACATTTGGTCACGCCATAGAGATCGCCAGGATTCACGGGATCCGTGGTTTTAACCTGCACCCCCGCTGGATATCCCGAGACGGCATGGATGGAAGAAGCAAAAATGATTTTTTTGCAGCCCTCCTCCGCTGCAGCAGTAAACAGATGGTGCGTCGCGTGGATATTCGCCGGCAGGAGAGCATCCCATTTTGCAAAGGCATCAGGGACCCCCGCAAGGTGCAGGACAACATCCATTCCCACACAGGCCTTCCTAGCTGTTTCCGCATCGGAAAGGTCACCGTTTATCACCTCTCCAAATTGGCTCAGGGCCTTCGCTCGTTCATCAAGGGTGTGGACAAACAATCGCAGGTCATAACGATCTCCTGACTCTTTCACAAAATAGCTTCCGATATTCCCAGCCGCTCCGGTCACCAAAACCCTTGGACGTTTGGGCATGATCGACGGGTTGTTCTTTAGAGTGAAGGAAAGCATATCATGGACGTATGAAGCAAAAATTCACGCTCCCTCAGCGAGACCTGTCTCACTGGTTGGTAATGAATTTCTTTGGTCATGTATCGCAGGTGACCCCGCCCACGGATGGCCTCATGCTTAGAAAACCTTCAAAAACGCGCTCAACGCCTCCAACGAAATGATGCGCCCTCATGGATCACAATCGGCTCAGTAAGTTGAATGGGCGGTGGGACTCGGTGGATCCGGGTTTCTGGAACCTTGAGCGTCCCAAAACCGGATGAGGTGACCGCACGGGGAGATTCATAAGTGATAAACACCCCACTTGCTCCCCAACCGAAATTGTTCCAACCGTTATTCCATCCCCAACTTGGAGAACTCCACCGATTGACTCCCCAACAAACGGCGGGGCGAGTGGGCTGAAAACAAACAGTCGGAGCGGGCCGCCAACTCCCAAAAACGAACTGGGCCTTGGCCTCGCATGTGATCGCGATAACGGCCAGTAGGATGGGTATCAATGTTTTCATGATCCGTGGAGAACCTGAGTTATAAACAAGGTCGCGCTTTAAGGCGATTTTATCAACACCATCTCAAGCATAAAGCTCACCAATCTCGGGAGTCTTGGCTTCGGCCTCCATCAGTCGGCTGATGAGTCGTGTGCGAAGGTCCGAGAGCACCTCTTGGCAAGATGGATCATCAACAAGATTTTTTAATTCTTGGGGGTCGCTTTTGAGATCGTACAGTTCGTGGCCTCCTTTTAGGCGGTGGATGTATTTCCAGCGATGTGTGCGGATCATGCGGGCTTTGGCAAGAGAATCCGGGCTGTCGAGGAGGACCTGCTGCTTGACTGGATCGGCCCCATTTGAGTGCGCGGCCATGGCGCGGCAAAGCGCATCCGCCTCGACGCCACCCTGGCAAATAACTTCTTCACGCCAATTCTCAGCACGCCCCTCCAGCACCGGCCAAAGACTGCGGCCTTGCGCATAACCCGGCACGGGCTCCCCAATCGCCTCCAAAATCGTCGGGAAACAATCAATGAGCTCGACCATCTCGGAAAATGACGATCCGGCAGAAACCCGGCCAGGAAGCCTCAATAGAAATGGCACCCGCACAATGCCTTCAAGAAAGCTCGTGTCCCACTTCTCAAAGCAATTGTGGTCCCCCGCAAAGTCCCCATGGTCGGCAGTGTAGATCACCAACGTATTTTCTGCCTGCCCACCTTCATCAAGAGCTTCCAAGACTTTTGCCACTTGACGATCCGCAAACTCACACATCGACCAATAGGCCCGCCGGATGAGCCGCCGGTCCATGTCAGACAAACCTTCAAGATTTTTGCTGCGACGCAGAGCCTGTTCAACAAAGGGCATGGCTTCCAGCCTGCCGACCGGGGGGAGAGGGATTTCGTCTAGGGGTCGCCGGCTCACCGGCATGCTGCCGAATGTGTGGTAGCAGGGGTGTGGCAGGCTCATGTCAACGAGCGCAAAGAAAGGACGCTGATCAGCTTCCTTAATAAAATTGATGGCCTCTTGAGCGGTCACCGCATCCATGTGCCGATCCAAGGGGAAGTCGGCGGGTACTTCTCCAGCATACCCGGCGCGCCTCAACAGCGAATTTGACTCCTGTTTCGGGAGCCTCTCAAAATCCCATGCGGGCGTTTTGTCGAACCAGTCTCGATGAAGGTTCCAATCCACCACATGGTTTTTGCCAAGCAGGCACGTGCGGTAACCCGCCTCACGAACCAGCGGAATCAGATTGGGAATCCCTTCCGTCAGAGCAAAAAAGTCGTTCACTGAGCAATACGGCGAGGGTGTTGATGGCCGCCTCCCTCTCAGGGTGCGGAATCCATCCACGTGGGGATACCTTCCGGTTAACATGCTGCAACGGCTGGGCACACATTTGGGGATCTGACAGAACGTCTGCGGGAAAAGACACCCTTCCTCAGCCAGGCGGGAAGCGGCCGGGAGGGAGGTGAATCCATTCCCGCATTCCGGAAGAACATCCCACCGCATTTCATCGCAGGTGATCCAAAGGACATTCAGACGACTGGAGGGCGATACCATGCCATTAGAATTCGGGAATCGGACAGCAATCCCAGTTCCAACTCGCGCAACCTATTACCCGTACTTGGCTTTCAGGGAAAAAGTATTAAGCTGAACGTTGAACCCCATGGACAAGATCACGGATTTATCAGGCACGCTGCCGGCCCGCGTCTCGCTGGAAGACGTCGCGAAGGAGGCCCGCGTGAGCAAGGCCACGGTTTGCCGGGCGCTACGTGGGACCGGGCGCATTTCAAGTGCGACTCGGGAAAAAATCAAAAAGCTGGCTGCTGAGATGAACTACCGGCCGGATCCGGCGCTGAGTGCTCTAACTCGCTACCGTTGGGGTGAAAGAGTGCGGGGGCGGGCGCGTTACTCTCTAGCGCTGGTTCGTGTGGATCCCACCCCCTCCGCTTCTTCGCAAAGGCGTCAGAGCGGAGTCGTCGAGCGGGCATCGGAACTCAATTTCTTCCTTGAGGAACATGTGCTCGACAGCAAAACCTCACCTGCTTCGATGTCGCGGATCCTATTTGCCCGCGGCATTGACGGAATTATTTTTGAAATTTGTGGGCCGGTTTTTCAGTGGGATTTTGCCTGGGACAAATTCGCGTGTGTGACGATCGGCTTCGATGGGGAGGCCCACCGTCTTAACTCTGTCACCAGCGACTGGTTTAACGCCGTGCGCATGGTTTCCGAAAAGGCAAGGCAGCCGGGTGTGGAAAGGGTGGGGTACGCGAACTTTTACCGGGGTAACCCGTCGATGGACGACCGGGTTCACGCGGCCACGTTGTTGGAGCGGAGCCGCAATGTCAAACAGCTCGGCGCTCAACCCCCCATCTTCTGGTATCCAGGTGACCACAATCTGACAAAAAACGTCTTCAAAAGTGATCGGGACAATTTCTTTCGTTGGTTTGAAAAACACCGTCCCGACGTCGTCATCGATGGGAATCGTACGGCCATTTGGTGGCTCAAAGATGCCGGCTTGCGCATGCCACAGGATGTGCGCTATGCCAGTCTCAACTCCCACCCGGAGCTGGAGCCGGGCTCAAGTGGATCCGTACACGATCAAAAACGGCAGGCCCGCCTCGCCGTTGACTTACTTTTTAATCTCATTCAAATCAACGAACGCGGCCTGAGTGACCTTCCCCTGCGACTAACGACGCCATGCTCATGGCATGAGGGAACCACGCTGATGCTGCCACGCAAAGGGCGATTGGCAAAAAAAGCGCACCAAGCGTAACTGATTGCGCAACGGCGAGGTGGCAGAAGATGGTGTCATCGCATAAGAGTTCGTGCGTGATGACCCCCTATGTAAAACCTTTGATGCTCATGCTGATGGGCCTGCCTTTCGAGTGTCATGCGACAGAGTTCAGCCAGGATTTCAGCAAGGTTGATTCCCCAGAGGCCCTGCGCGGCTCGGGCGATGGTCAATTTGAATATGTTGGGAAAGCAGGCGAGGCGGCGCAACTCTCGATCGTGGACTCGGCATTTCAGGTTGATGTGACCTACAATGCGGAAAGTTCCGATTTGCAAAATTCAGGGGTGCGTCTCACACGACTGAGCCCTCTGGCTGGGGACTCCAGATTTCTGATGGTGCATTGTCGGCTGGAATTACTGCCGAAGCTCTGGCCGAGGCCGAAACAGTCGCTTTTCAACATTGCGGTGGGCGAGAATTTTCGTGGATCGCCCTTTAATCCGGCGCGCGAGTCAGTGGCGAAAGAAGGTCCGACTTTTGCATCTGTCATGTTGTCCGCAGGGATAAACACCGAAAGCTTTTATTTTTTCTCAGGACAGAAAGAAAAATCTGAGGTTTTCCAAGTCGCTGCTGAGGCTGGTGGACGCTTGGTTTTGCCACTGGCATTTGCCTTTAATTCCGGCACCACAGCGGTGGAGGTGAAATCTCCCTCAGGGTCGGTCTCCGTGGGGCCGGGAACTTTCAGCGTTTGGTACGGCGAGGAGTTGGTTTGGAAGGATGTGCCCTCCCCGCATCCGGAGACGCTCTTGAACAATTTTTCTTTTGGCCTTGGTCGTGGGACCGACGCAACCGCCGAGCAGGGGGCCACCTCGGAAGGCACTTTTCGGCTTTCCGACATCCAGATCACGACTGAACCCCGCTGACTATCTCGCATTGTGAAATCTTCATTGTTGATTCTTTGGGCCACTCCGGTCCTCACCCTCCTCACGCAGCCTGAAAGCATAGCTTCCGAGGCAGCGGCCCCGCAGCCAGTTCGGGTTGCTGACAGGCAGCTGGTTTGGTCGCAAGGTAAGCTGGGAGCAGGTGGTTTTGTGACGGGCATGGACTTGCATCCCTCCGGTGAGTTGAAATTAGTACGGACCGATGTTGGTGGTGCCTACAAGTGGGATGAAAAGCGTGGGGAGTGGACGCAGTTGGCTTCGACGGACCGGCTACCGGAGGGGGCGCTGGGGTTTTTTGAATATGATGGCGTTTCGAGTCTGGTTGCTGCTCCCTCGAAAGCGGACCGGCTTTACATGGCGTTCTGCGGTACCATTTACCGGAGTTCGGACCGCGGTGAAACTTGGCAGGCTCCCGATTCTCTGCCGACAAAACCACTTTTTATGGATCCCAATGCCCGAGCTGGCCGATTGCAAGGGGAGCGCCTCGCCGTGGACCCAATCAATCCTGATGTGGTGTTTTACGGCACCAACCGGAATGGGTTGCTGGTTAGCCGTGACGGCGGAAAAATTTGGGAGCAAATCCCGCTCGATCAAGTCCCCGCAGGTATCGAGGCGAAGTCCCGCCAGAATCGCAAGGCGCTATTTTATCCTGGTATCGGGCAGGTGCTCTTCGATCCCTCGTCACCCGTCACGGATGGCCGCACCTCAAAAATCTACGCGACCGTCTGGGGTGTTGGACTTTTCCAAAGTGAAGATGCTGGCAAAACATGGAAGCAACTTGGTCAGGACTTGGATTTGACCAGTATTGAGTCTGCTTCGATTGCCAATGATGGAACGCTCGTGCTCTCGCAAACAACCGGCGAGAATGCGTTTATCCTGCGGGATGGCCAGCTGAGTGCCCTGGTGCTTCCTCGCAAACAGGCTTGGGGTGAAGCAGTTATCGACCCAAAAAATAGCGCACGGATTCTGCTCTTCGGCGCGGGAGTGATGGGCTTTGACCGGCAACTACGAAGCCTTGATGGAGGGGCCACATGGACGCCGATTGCGCACTCAGAACTCATCGCGGAAGATATTCCCTGGCTCGCCAAGGAAGCCTTCTTTTCCACGGGTGCCATTCGCTTTGACCCTGTGAAAGAGGATCGTATCTGGATCGCTCAGGGAGTCGGGGTCTGGTTTTCTGACAACGCACTCACAAACAATAAGATCACATGGCAATCCCAGAGCCGTGGAATCGAGGAGTTGGTTGTGAACGAAATCCTTGTGCCGGAACCTGGGCAACCCGTGATTGCCTGCTGGGATCGAGCGGTTTTCAAGATCGAGGATATTCATTCGTATCCAAGAACATGGGGACCGGTCGAAGAATTTTCATCCGGCTGGGACATGGACTTCATGTTTTCCAACCCCCGCAGCATGGTCGGCATCTTTCAAGGGCAGGCCAACAACCCCCATGCGGGTGTGATGCTCTCAGGCTACTCCGACGATGGAGGTCGAACCTGGACGCCCTTTGCCTTTGAGAAATTTCCATTTGATGTCAAAGACCCACATGTCTGGGTGTATGGGAATATTGCGGTTTCTTCCCAAGACCCGAATAAGATCATTTGGTTCACGGTCGGTCAGGAGGGGCGGTTCCTCCACACGGCAGACCGAGGAAAAACATGGAATGAGTCCGAATTCGAGGGTGAAGTCCCAAGGGGTTCATGGAACAGGGCCTCGCACTTCTACAAGAATGTCATCACGGCAGATCCCAAGGATGGGAACACGTTTTATGCCTACAACTGGACCACAAAAAAGCTTTACCGATCCCAAGACGGTGGAAAAACCTTTCAGATCCGCGGGGACGTTCCTTCCAAGCAGGGGGATTTTCACTGCAAGCTCCGGGCTCACCCACGGGAATCCGGTCGCCTGTTTTTTACTGCCGGATTCAACAACCACAAGCTGGCTTCGACCGACATGGGGCCGCTCTGGGAAAGCCGGGATGCGGGTGCAACTTGGACTCAGGTGGCGGGAACAGAAAAGATCATCGATGTGGCTTTCGGCGCGCCGGCCCCGGGCTCGGACCAACTCACCACCTACGTGAGCGGTGCCATGTCCGGCCCGGAAGGAACCCTCTGGGGGATTTTCCGGTCCGTGGATGATGGTGAAACCTGGGAGAAGATTTCCGGCCTCTACCCCATGGGCGTTTCAAAAGGAAACAGCGCCCTGGCAGCAGACCCGGGTATTTATGGCCGCATCTATGTTGGCAGCTCGGGAATCGGATTTTTCTACAGTGACCTTCCCGAGTAGGAGGCACTTGGTTCCTCGCTCAGTTTGATCGACGTGCATTTTTGCAGTAACGTGAAAATTCGTTCTGCCTCAACCTTTTGCAGCAATTGCCTCGTCGGAATTCGCTAAAGTTATAACGCAAAGGCCGGCGATATTGACCCGGTTGTACGGACCTTCGCGACCTCCTTTGTGGAGGTAGGTCTCGTTCGCCGTGAGGTAACTCATGTTAAAAAAGTCAGCAACCTCCAAGCGGTAATCACCGGGAGCCAGGTCCAGCACCACGGCGGTGGATTCCACCCAGCGACGTCCGCCTCCGCGATCATCCACGCTGGGCATCTGGACAACACCCGCTCCGGCATCGCCGCCCCGCAGGAAGACGAGGCGGACGGTCTTCACGCCGCAGGTCACGCCAGAGCCGATCTTTTTCGACGTGTTGTGATAGCGCAGGCAAAAGGCATAAGTGCCGGGCTTTGTGATCCCGATGGGAGCAAACGCAAGCAGATCTTCCGGGGCTCCCCAGTTTTCGAGTGGTGTCCCGTTTTCGCTCGCCGGAAAAAAACGGAACCCGTCTCCATCCACCCGCAGCGGGCGAGACGAATGGGACCGATGGCCGCTGGAGCGAAACTCCGCGACCGCCGCGTAATGATACCCGCACTCGCGTCTGGCCAGCGCCTCGGCCCACCTCCCAGGCTTTTCCATCCAACCCATCGATGCGTTGTCTCTGAAGACCTCGTAGCAGGTGTTCGCCGGGTCGTTGACCGGATCGAAAACTTCGAGGAACGCCTGCCCTCCTTCCTCGACCACGCTCACTTGCGGGCACTCAGGGGCAAACGCCTCCGGCGCAACACGGGATAGCGGGTCGATTTCGGGGAGCTTTGTTATTTTTTCACCGGACGCTTGCAGCGGGCCAAAAAACAGCACGACCGTGTTCCGTTCGAGATCGCGGAGTTGGTTGCGCGGAATCGCTCCTTCCACGCGCTCGCCATTGAGCATCACGCGCTCGAGCGGGTGGTAGCCGGGCGTATCGAGGACCGGGGGTAAATTGAGCACCACATCCAGCGACGCACCTTGATAACTCATACCTTCAAGGGTCGCACTGGGCTGGTCGCCGAGGCGGGAGCGCATCGCGCTCGTGAGGAAGGGCTCGAAGACCAAGCCCTCCGGACTGGCAGCATAGCCAAAAAACGAACGCACGACCATCCCGAGATAGCCGGCGACCGACCAGAGCTGGCGCCGCGAGTTGATCACGGGGCCATCGTCGAACTCGGGTCGGCCCGTCAGCCATTCCAAGTTCTCCATGTTGGAGAGGTTAAGGGCTGCTCCGCGCATGAGGGTTTCCACGGCCGCATCGGCTGCAGCTACGTGGCGGACACGATGGGCAGCAGCGAGGCCGTAGGCAGTTACGAACGGCCAGATCGCGCGGTTGTGATAGACGGCAATGTTCGGTTGCTGCGGGAAATAAACGGGAGCCCCCGCCGGACCATGCGGATATCGGCTGAGAACGCTACGCGCCCGGTCGGGAGGAGCGATGCCACCGAGGATGACGAGGGCGTTGCCAAGCAGATCGAAACGCGCCTCGGATCTGGGTTCGTGGCCCGGCGTGGTGAGGCTGGCGTAGAGACCGGCTGCCGGAATCCAAAAATGCTGGTTGATCGCCTGGGCCAGCGCCCCGGCCATCAATCCATAACGTTCGGCCTCGAGCGCGTCGCCACGCTCGGAGGACAGACGCGAAGCCACGATCAGAGCGCGGTGATGGCAGGCATTGGTGGAGAGTGCGCTGCTTTTCGACATCCACGCGAGGTTGTCGGTGACCCACGGCGCGTAGGTCTGCGTGCGCCAGTCGAGAAAGGACTGTTCGCCGCCATAGAGACCGGAACGGGGATCAAACGCTGCGGCGCGGTCGGCAGCGATGGTGCCACACAGCGCGCGGCACGCGAGATCGGCAAAGGCCTCGCGATCGCGGCCAATCAACTGATCAAGGAGGGCTTCAGCGGCAAACGCCCAGCTCACCCGGTCGGTGCTCACCGGCCAACTCCCGCCGGAACCCGTGTCCTGCACGATCTGCAGCGAGCCCTCGGGTATTGTGGGTGGCGGTGTGAGGCCACTGCGAAACGCGCTGATCTTGAAGAGGATGGTATTGGCAGAGCGCCGCGGGTCCAACGCTACCAAGCCGAGATCAACCGCGTAGGCGACATCTCTTGTCCACACGTAGGGCCATTTCTCACCGGTTCGAAAGACATCCCGGCGGATGCCCTCGTCCCCGCAGTAGGCCTCGTCGCGGATCTCGCTGACGCTGTTGAGACGCATGTCTTCGAGCGCAAGAGCAAAGAGCGCGTCGAACGCCAGATCACCGCTACGCACGCGGGGCAGGTCAGGCTGCTCGTCCACTTTGCGCGACCGGGGCGTATCCTCGCGCTGCGCTTGCGTCGTTTGCAAAGCATAGTGGCGCAGGCCGCCTTCTTCCCGTTCGATCGAAAAGGTGACCGATTCCATCGTGCTCTTCGTCAAGCGGAGACTTTGTGGATATGCTCTCGTTAGGGTGGCGGACATGCTGTGTTTGCATCATAATCGATGCGATGCGACCCCGACGAGCCGATCCGGCGCGCAACTTGTTGTTCAATTCGACGGTGGACGTCTCCTTTCTTCTGACGCGAAATTTGACTATGAAAACAACCCGCAAAGTTTTGCGTATGACCTATTCTTTGCGATGCTTTCTACCCGCCCTCTTTGCCGTCGGATTTTTTATCGACGCGTCATCGGCCCCCGCAGCCAATCCGGCGCGGCAGGAGCGCATGAACGCCAAATTCCAAACCATGATCGATCAGGACGACACCAAGCCCCCGCAAGCCGGAGCGATCTTCTTTGTTGGCTCGAGCATCTTCGCCCAATGGGCTTCTCTGCCAGCCAGCCTGGGCAATATTCCCGTTCACAACCGCGCGGTTGGCGGCAGCACGACTGCGGATCAGAAGGCATGGCAAGAAGGCGTGGTGCTGCGCCACAAGCCGACGGTTGTTGTTTACTACTGCGGCAGCAATGACCTCAAGCGCGGGGTCTCCGCAGAGGAGGCATACCAAAATTTTTTAGCTTTCGGAAAACGCCTCGGCGAATTGCTTCCCGACACCTGCCTGATCGTGGCCGCAAGCATCAAGTCTCCAGACCGCAGGGAAATCTGGGACCGGGTCGAGGACTTCAACAAGCGGCTGGCCGCATGGTGCGCAGAGGCCCCCAATGCTAGGTTTGTGGATATCAATCCCGCCTTTTTTGATGCGGGCGGCGAACCGGTTGAGGCCCTCTTCCAACCGGACCGGCTGCACCTTCTGCCAACGGCCTACGAGGCCATGGGCGCACTTCTTTTGCCTGTTGTGGAAGAGCAGGCAAACCATTCGAAAACTTCGCGCACAGACTGATTTGCGCATAAAAACGATTTCTGATTCAGCATTTGCCGAGCGTCACGGCTGTCTCCAAAAGCCAACAATTCTATGAAGCCAAATATTCTCTATTTTGTCTGCCACGATCTTGGACGAGCGCTCAGCTGTTATGGGGCCGGGATCCCGACGCCGCACCTTGATGCCTTTGCGGCATCCGGCATGCGGTTCACCAAGGCGCACTGCGCATCGCCGGCGTGTTCCCCGTCGCGAGCCTGCGCGATGAGCGGCCTCCACGCACACACTTCCGGAGCGCTCGGCCTTTCGCACTTGGGTTGGCCTCTGGATTTGAAATGGCAGACCACGGTGGACGACTTTAACGCGGCCGGCTACCAGACGATTCTCAGCGGCATCAACCACGAGCGCCATCCGCGCACCGACCGCTATGAGGTGGACCTCTCGCGTCATTGGAATGACTGGAAACTTCCCCGCGCAGTTGACAACGCCCTGGACGCACTTCGCCACCGCGATACCGCGCGGCCGTTCTACCTCAACATCGCCACCCAGGAACCGCACTCCTGCATCTGGAAAGATGTCGGCACGCGCATTCCACCGATGCCCGAATCATGGCCCAATTGGCTACCCCCGGAGATGCCCCGGACCCCGGCCCTGCTGGTTGGCTTCCGCAAGTTTGCGGCGGCGGTGGCTTTTCTGGATGCGCAATTCGGGCGGCTCATGGATGGCCTCTCGGAGCTTGGCTTGGCAGATCAAACACTTGTGGTGTTTACCACGGATCACGGAATGGCCGGCCCGCGAGGGAAGGGATCGCTTTACGGCATCGGCACGGAAATTGCCCTGCTCATGCGGCAACCGGGCATCCTGCCTCCGGGGAGCACGCGGGACGCGCCCGTTTCGAACATTGGATTCCGCGCCACGTGGGCTGCGGCGGCAGGGGTCGAGCCGGTCAGCCCGTGCCAGGGCCTTCCGTTCTGGAGCTACGCCATCGGGGACGGAGCGCCGCCGGAAGATGCGATTTTCCTTGAGCGCAATTTCCACGGCGAAAAACCATGGCGAACAGAAAAGGACTACGTGGATTGTCACGACCCGATCCGCGCGGTGCGGACAGCCTCGCACCTCTACATCCGCAACTTCGCCCCGGATGCCAAACCACCCGAGCCCCCGACCAATGCCCCTCCCGCCGGAGTGCAGGATTGGGAACACTGGAACGAATCATGGGAACTGCCGCCGGGACCGCGTCCTGCGGAGGAGCTCTACGACTTGCGCACCGACCCACTGGAACTTGTGAATGTCATCGACGACCCCGCACATGCCACGACCCGCGTGGAATTAAAGGCACGGTTGGAGGACTGGATAAAGGCCACCGGTGATTTTGTGCCGGGCGCACCACCGCCTCGCTCGGAACAACCCGGATGGGGAAGTTCGTGGCCGTTGGTGGATGAATGAGGCTCCCACGTCAAGGCGTACGGGTCTCTTGATCTTCCAGATGAAAAATAACGGCATGCCTACTCTGCTTTAACACACGATCCCATGCCGTCGAGGGCACGGTTTGTAATCAGAAGGCTGAACCCATAGGCTTCGCACCGCTCACGCACGGCAGGGAGGGTGCTTTTGACCAAGTCATACTCGATCACAAAAACGTGCTTGGGCCCCAGGTGTCGGAGGTAGCCAAGACGATGCGATGATTCCTCTTCAGAAGCCAACTGGCCATAGTCGGCAAAAAGGTCTTCGACTCCGACTGCATCGATGGTCTCCACAAACCGCGGGTCTTCGAGCAACTGCACACCGTTTTGCGGAATCACCGCAAAGCCTGGATTTGATTGACGGGCGGCATCGGCAATCAGCCGCACCCAAGCGATCATGTCCTTGCGAAAGCTCTGTCCCGTCGCCGGGTTTTCAAGATGGTCACGCCATTGGCCCGTTTTTGGATCATACTCGAAGCCCTCAAAGGCATCGACGATATCCAGATAAACGCCATCAAATCCGGCAGCAACGATCCGCTTCAGCGCTGACAGAATGTGGGCCTGCCAGTCGGCATCCCAAAAATTGACGCGATAGTTTCCCGGCCAGTCGGCATTTTCCTCTCCCAGCCATGCGGGCGGCTTGGTGGCCCAATCGGGCTGCCAGTAGCGGCGGTAGTTCTCCGCCTCCCCGATCGAGAGATAAGCGAGGATCCGGCGGTCCTTGCGCGCAAGCCGGATTGCGGAAATTTCGCCCGAGGTCCACGGCGAATCTTTTGAAAAATCCTCATCGATAACAAGCACGTCCCGTTCGCACTCCGCCAACTTCCGTACCACCCCGGCTCGATCGCCTGCGAGGTTTTCGGCCTGCAGCACGTATCCCAGAGTCGGCGCACTGCCAGCCGGGAAGAACTGAGCTCCAGCGAAGGGGATTTGGGCAAGTGCGAATACACCCGCAATGAGCGTAGATTTTTTCATGGCTTCAGGGTGTTGATGATTGTCCCCTTCCATGCGCCGCCGCCGAAGGTAGTGACATACAGAGCCTGTGGATTGGAGGGATCATTTCCCACGACCGCCCACCATCCTCCGAGCGGTAGGCCCCGCCCATGTCACAGTTCACCATCAGGCGATCCGGGTCCGCCGCCGCGATGCCTGGTGCATACATGGCCCCACCCCCGCCGAGGCCGAGCGGCTCCCAGTCAAAGACGGGTTCGTTATTGCCCGTCTCCGACCTCGAGCCGTCCTTCTCGCGAGCCAGCGAAGAAGCCCCAAAAAAGCTCAGTGCAAGGATAAAAAGACTGAACACGAAGCTCTTCATCGCGGATAACTATCACTCGGCACATGGGCGCGCAGGCGTTCACGGGTGATGAGGCCGTCGAGGAGGTCTTGCGGGTAATCCTTCCAGCGGATCGTGCCCATCGGCCCAAGCCCGAGCTCCTCCCAATCCTTGGCGGCGCTCATGCGAGCCTCGAATTGAAAGTGCGCCCCGCCCGAGGCGTCAGTGATGAACCACCCGAATTCGCGCAGCGCAACCGCAATGGTTCGCGCTGCCCGACGGGTCTCAGCCGACAGGGCCTCGGGCAGCTCCGCAATCCACGCATCGATCTCCACATCGGTCACCATAAGGCTGAATCGCATGCCTTCTGGAATACCGGGTTCGCCCCGTTCCTGATAGTTCTCCAGCTTGGTGGCAGGGGGAACAAAAAATGTCCCATCCGGGTTCTTGATCGGCATCGAAAGGGCGTGGCGAATGACACCCTCGCGAACTTCCTGCGGCCTCACCAACATGGCCAAGTATTGAATGCCAACACCGCGCGAGGGACGGAACCCGTTTCCCTTGGTTCGGTAATCGCCGGGGTCCGAGCCGTCGCCGGCTTCTTCGCCTTTTTGGACCAAGTTGCCATTGGTGGCATGAATCGTTTTTCCATCGAAGCGCACCTGCCAGAGGTTCCACTCACGTCCGGTGGTGGGATCGAGAACGATGATCTGCGCATCAGAGCCTGGCGGCGGCTTCCACTCCGGGTTCCATGGCATCATCTTGCCATTGAGATTTGACTCCCATTTTGTGCGGATCGGGAACTCGCCGGTGGCGGCGGTCGTCTCATAGACCGGGTAGGTGTAGTCTTCGAAGGTCAGGTTAAAATTCCCCGGACGGTCCGCGGTCGCATCATTCCAAAGCAAGTCACAATAATGGTCCGATTCGGGATGCAGAGGGATTTCCCCGACCGGCATGTTCCAAGGGGCATTGTTCGCAGTCTCCACGATGATGGCCCGCAATGGTGGAATCACCGCTCCCGACGTTCCCTTCTCCATCTTCATTTCCAAGTGCAATTCTCCGGCAGGCAAAGTGACAATCACCACTCCCTCACTTCCGGTTCGGGCTTCATGTCCCGTTTCTGGAATCGCGATGGTCCACTGCAACCCACCCGGCAATTCACCTTTCCAATCCAACGTGATTTTTGCCTTTGTGGGAATGGGAGAAAACACGCGGTAGATGGCCGCATCTCCAAGTCCGATCCAACCCTTGAGTTCTGCCACCGTGTTGAAAACCTCTCCTCTCACACGGGCGGGTGCGCGAGCGGGGATGCGGTTACTGCCCGGCCGCAAATGAAAAATGGGAGCCGCGAAGGAATGAGGAGCCACCGTGATTTGCTTCCACCACTCGCGGAGTCGGGCATTGAGTTCCGTAACGGCCTCGGGATATTGGTCAGCCACGTTGGTGGATTCCGAGGGATCTTTTGCCAAGTCCAGAAGGATCCCATGGCCAGACGGCCCCCCCTTTTCAAAATCCGGGTTAATGATCCATTTGAGGTTCCCCTTGCGAATGGAAATCGACTGGTCCTCGAGTTTGATGCGCCGCTTTTCTTCATTGGAAACCGGGAGGTATTCTCCCGGCAGTCCATCCAAGGAATACACCGGCCCGCTGGTCAACCATCCCCGGTGAGCGTAGTTCACAATCACTGCATCCGGCGAAGCCGTCGTGGACCCACGGAGTTGGCTAAGGAAACTCACGCCATCCATCGGGGGGCCTTCAGGCACCGGGGGAATTCCCGCCATATCCATCAGTGTTGGGGTCAGGTCAACGAGGTCGGCGGGAGCCGTGACGTCTCGCGGGGCAATGTGGGCAGGCCATCGGATAAAAAGCGGCGAGCGGACTCCACGTTCGTAAAGGTCACCTTTCCATCCCCTCAGCCCGCTCACCTTGCGCATTCGGCGATCCTCATCGCTCAGGGCTCGCTGCTCAATCGCCGGGCCATTGTCGCTCATAAAAACGACGACGGTTTGCTCTCGCAGCCCGCTTTCGTCCAAAGATTTCAGCACCCGCCCGACCTGTTCATCCAGCGCGCTGACCATGCCCCACAATTTGGCAAGGGCCTCCGAGCATCCTCGCTCACGGTAAAACCGCACCCACTTCTCGGGGGCATCCAGCGGACCATGGGGCGTCATTGTCGCCAAATAAGCCAGGAAGGGAGTGTCCCGGTGACGCAGGAGAAAATCGATGGCATAGTCGGCTATAACTTCGTCCGCCCATTGGGCGGTCTCAACGTCCTTTCCATTAAAGACCCCTTTGGCGTTGTGGTGCCGGTAAAGTTGACTGACCCAAGCCTCCGAAAATCCTCGCTGCCACGGATGGTAGCCCTCCGTGAATCCCGAGTGCCATTTGCCCCACATGCCCGTCGCATAACCAGCCGCCCTGAAATGATCGGCCAGCGTTCGTTCGTCCAAGTGCAGAAAGTCCTTCCCGCCGTGCACATGTGAGACCCCGGTTTTGAGAAAGTGCCTTCCTGTCAGAAAGGTTGCCCGTGAGGGCGCACAGACAGGATTCACGGTGAAATCTGAGAACCTCACCGACTCCGCCGCCAGCGCGTCAAGGTTAGGGGTGTGAACCAGTGGGTTGTTCAATCCGAGGTCATCGATCCCGAGGTCGTCGCATTGGATGATCAGAAAATTTGGACGTTTTTCAGGTGTGGGAACCATAGAGGGGAGGTTAGTAGCTGGAAGCTGCGATGCCAGACCAACGAGAAGGGAAAGCGACGATCCCAACGCAAGCCGATGTGTTGAGCAGGCAGTCATTCTCATGATCCTGTGGCCATGCCGGCCCGTTGCCCCCGCTGGATTTCCAGCTTGGCTTTGACTTCAGCCATGTAATCGCGGGTGAGGGGATACCGCCAGAGCGCGGCAAGAGCAAGGACCAGCAATCCGGCTGGCACCAAGGAAAACATAAGCCGCATGTTGGTGATTGTCTCCGGCGATTGGTTGGCACCCAAGGTGATATCAAAGCCGGACACAACCAGCATTGCCCCCGCCAACACGGGCTGGATCGTCCCGGTCAATTTCATCAAAAAGGACATCACCGCACCAAACATTCCCTCGCGCCTCACGCCGTGATTCAATTCATCAATGTCGGTCACGTCAGCCATCATCGTCGGCAAAATGGTGAAGACCGCGCTGATCCCGATGGAGAAGAAAAACGGCAGGGCCAGTTGCCAATACGGGTGGTCCGGCGAGAACAGTAGCCATTTTGATGCCGCCCCGATGCTCATCCAGACGATGGCGAAACGAAGAGCTCGGTGTTTCTGCAGGCGTCGGCAAGCCCAGGTGACAAGTGGGAGAGCCAGAATAGAAACGAAAATTCCAAGAGTTCCGACATAGCCGCCCATCGTCGCGCCGGCCAGCGCATCGCCAGCAAAGATCCAATAAATATTCAGAAACAACGCGAACTGCGCAAAAACTCCGTTGGTGATGCCGATAAATTGAAAGAGAAACAGAATCTTCAAAAAATGAATATTCTTCGCCGTTTGCCAAATCGAAGTGATTAATCCGGGACCCCGGTCGGCCTTGTTGATCGCTGTCATCATTCGCTCGCGCGTGAAAAAAACCATCAGAACCGTCGATGGCACGCCAATCACAACCACGATGATGGCATACCAAAAGAGTCCCTGGATCACATCGGTAAAAATCGGCAGAAAGCAGAAAGGCAGAATCCATGGAGCCACGGCACCCATCAGCTTGTCCACAAATGACCGGTAGGCCACAACACGCGTCCGGCCATCATAAGATGGACACAACTCGATCCCCAAAGCCCAATAGGGCACCGACTGCACCGTTGTCAGCGTCGTAAAAAGCAGGCAAGCCACCAGCACGTAAATTGCGACAGTGCGGTGATAGGGATTTTCTCCGTGGAGAAACTCGCCAACTCCGCCCTGGATGCTTTCCCACAGCCCAGGCTTTTTGGGCCGTACCGGCGGAGCAGCAACTGCTTGGCCTTCCTCTGCGACCGCTTCGCGCGCGGCTGCTTGTTCCGCCCGCTCGGAGGCGAGTTCCTCATTGGTTTTGATGGAAGGATCCGTCGGAAAGAAGGCAAAGACCGCCACCAACAACAAAACCCTGCCCACCCCGCCGATCAGGATGTAAGGCCGCCGCCGACCCCACCGTGACCTCGTGTGGTCGGAGATCTGCGCCATCACCGGATCGGTCAGCCCATCCCAGAGCGTCTTCACGCTCAGAATAAAACCCATCACCAAGGGGTTCATCTGCAACGCCACAATCATCAACGAATTCATGAGATTATAGAATCCATTCGCCAATGCCCCCTCGATGTTCCCAAAGGCGTAGAGCAGGATTTCCTTCAGAGGTGCGTCTTTCTCATGGAACCGCCCGCCCGGTTCCTTGCTTTGACCGTTTGCTGTCAAAGCGGAGGCCTCATCCAATAAAGCGGATTCCGGTGATTTGGGAGGCGGTTGAGACACAGTGTAACGCTATTTCAGAAACTGCTGATTTTTCAGCCAGAGGTCTCGGCGTTGTTGCGCGCAGAGTCCGGAGCGGAGGGGGTCCTCCGGGGTCTGGAGTGTGTAGTCGAGGAGGCGGTCCACGGAAGTTTTTGCGACATGCAGGGTGGTGTCGCAGGTGGCGTAATAGATGAGAACCGTTCCATCATCCTTGGCCACCCAGCCATTACAAAATGCCACATTGACGAGATCCCCCACCCGCTCTTCGAAGTCTGCGGCTAGAAATAGCCCGGACGGCACACGGATCAGGCGCGAGGGATCCTTGAGATCGGTAAGAAAGAGGTAGAGCACATACCTCAAGCCAGAGGCGCAAGCCCGCACGCCATGTGCCATGTGCAACCAACCAGAGGGCGTGCGAATCGGTGCGGGACCCTGCCCGTTCTTGATCTCATAGACAGTGTGGTATGCGCGAGAGTGGATGATTTTTTCGTTCTCGACGTGGGCCGGGCTCATCGACTCTGACAGTCCCCAACCAATTCCGCCGCCCGATCCTGCATCAATGAATCCGTCCTGTGGACGGGTATAAAATGCGTATTTTCCATCCACAAAATCTGGATGCAGCACGACATTGCGTTGCTGGGGCGAGGGGGATTGGAAGTCGGGAAGGCGTTCCCAAGATTTCAAATCTTGCGTGCGCACAATTCCGCATTGAGCGACTGCCGAGGAAGTGTCTCCGCGTGGGGCAGAGGGGTCTTTCCGCTCGGTGCAAAATATCCCGTAAATCCAACCATCTTCATGGCGGGTCAGCCTCATATCATAGACATTGATATCCGGATCGTTGGTCTCAGGGATCACCACCGGCCCGCCAACAAAACGGAAGCCATCCGTCCCATTCTCACTGCATGCCAACCCGAAAAAGGATTTTCTGTCCAGTCCCTCAATTCGTGCCATCAAATAGATTTGCCCATCATATTCGATTGCTCCGGCATTAAAAACCGCACCCACACCCAATCGCTCCATCCCGAGCGGATTTGACGCCAGATCGAAATCATACCGCCACGAAATTGGAACGTGTTCCTTGGTGAGCACAGGATTCCGGAAGCGCTCAAACCAACCGTTGTCCCATCTGGAATCGGGCTCGTTGAAGCGAGCAAGAAGGGCTTCTTGTTTTTCGAGGCGCGCAATGATGTCAGTATGCAGGGTCATAAAAATTGTTTAGTGATGCGGATTTGGTTACATGCCATTTTTTTCTGCCAGCATCACGACTGGTTCTCTTGGGTCGTCTGGGTCAGCTGTTATTTGCATACCCTCGCTCAGCAGCCCATTCACATGTCGAATCTGCAGTCCGCGCAGCGTCACCTCACGGCACTGAAAAAATCGCATCATCCAATAGGCCGAATCTCGCCAAGTGAGTCCCTCGATCCGAATTCGTTCACAATCCACCAAGTGCAAACCATAAGGACGGTCCGGGCTGTCACCGACGCCATCCTGAAACGTGGCATGTCGCCCGCCAGATTCGATCACTCCTTCGCCAGTGATCGCCACATCACGGAGGCCAAAGCCAAAAATAAGCGCACGTCTTGGAAACACATCCATGCGCGAGGCGTAACCATGCGTGTAGAAAGAATAAAGCCGTTCGTCTGCACTCGCGTGCAAAGCGGCTCCCATTTGCAAATGCAGGTTCACCCCAGAGCGCAATACAACTGACCCGCATTCCCAGCAGCCAGTCGGGATCACCACCACACCTCCCGGCGGCCCTTCCCGTCCGATCAAATCTATCGCAGCCTGCAAGGCGCTTGTGCAGTCAGCCCCCTCCTTGGCTCCAAATTCTTCAATGGAGACCCTCTTTGCCGCTAAATTCATGGTGTAAGAACGGGTGATGGCTAAAAAAATCCCGGCTCTCACGAGCCGGGACTTTCCCCCCCAAATTATCGTGTAATGCTAGGCTGAACGCCGTTTCCGAAGTGTCATCACGAAGGTCAGTCCACCGGCTAACAAGGCCCAGGTGGTGGGCTCGGGGATGACGCTCAAGGTCGATCCTGAAACCTGGAAATGGTCCGCGAAGCTGCCGGCGTTGCCACCGTTGAAGCGTAGGATGTTGCTGCCCCAAAGCGTCTCGTAGTTGGTCTGCACGAAACCAGTGATGGATAGGCTGGCTCCAGAGCCAGAGAGGAAATTGAGCTGTGTGCTGCCGTTGGTTGAGAGTGACCCCGCAGAAACGGAACCGTTACCCAACCCAAAGGTTACGGCAGCAGAGGTGGTGGTGAAAGCACCCACTGCGGTGACCGTGCCGCCAGTGACGCTCATCGTCCCGGAAGAGATCGAAATACCGCCGGATGAAGTCAGTGAACCACCTGATATATCTATGACTGAGCCGGTGTTGGAAGCGGTGCTTGCGATGTTAACTGTGCCGCCTGAGACATCGAGTGTTGAAGAATTGGTGAGTTGAAGGTTTGCGGAGGTGAAACTGCCGCTGCTCACGTTCAAGGTGTAACCGCCGGCGGCGGAGTTCCAGTTCTGGGCGAATGAAACAGTGCCGCCTTGGAGGTTCCAGATGGTGCCGCCGCCCCAGCTGCGATTGAAGCCAGCGCCAGCGGTGCCGCCGGTGTGGTTGACGATCCAGCCGTTTTGGCCGCCGTCGATGTTGGCGTTTATGTTAATGGTGCCAACGTTGGTCAGGCTGGGGAGGCCGTTGTCCCAGTTACCGGCAGTTCCAATATTGCCTCCTACGCTTGTGAAGAGGGTCTGGGACTGAACGTTACCAATGGAAAACGCGGCGGTGATTAAGAAGGGGATGATTAATTTTTTCATGGTGCTTGGATGGGGAATGGTTTGTTGAACGATTGACATCTTTCCGATCCAAGCGCATTTCTGCAAACGGTTGCCGGTGGAACCTATTGCGCAAAACGCACCCCAGAATTTGTGTTTTGCAGTGCGGCGTTGGTCCCCTTCTTGGAATCAGGGCCCAGCGCAACAGATTACGCACCTCGGTGCGCGACAGGCCGGTCCAAGGTTGCAATACTTGTGCTGCTATGAAAATTGTTCCCCTCTTCGTTGCCCTTCATGTCATTCTTCCCTGCGTTTTTGCAGCGGATCCGATCCCCGTGGTCCAACTTGGCAAAGCGACACCCCTGAAGTTTGCGGAGGGAGAGATGGTGTTAGAGGCCGAAGAAAATGGATGGCGAGTCCAAGCACCCAGTTTTTGGAAGTGTGGGTGGCAGGTCAAGCAGCCGTCCTTGCCTGCCATGGAGGCCGGTGGGGACAAGCGTTTTTTGGTGATTGCCGAAGGGGCCTCGGCGAATGAGCAATTGGTGATGAAGCTTCGCTTGGTCTCGCGAGATTGGGCGCGTGCTGATATTTATGAGATTTCGCTAGCCGGTCTGAATGCGGGGGACTTTGCAGAGTATGCAGCATCAACGGCGTATGGACAGCCCGCCGAACAGGAAGGCGGAGGCCTCGCACCCGGTGAGGACATCGGGGCTTTGCAGTTTCTGTTCGCTGGCAAGGGCAAGGAACCGATTCAACTCACCCTCAAAGAAATTGGGCTTCGTTGATGGCTATCTTGCGTCGGCAATTTTCTCTATGATTGTTCTGACCGGTTAACCAACATATCCTAACAAAATGAATCCCCCTCGTTCTCCCAAACGCGGTCTTTTGGCCTTCACGCTGATTGAGCTACTTGTCGTCGTTGCCATTGTGGGCATTTTGGCAGCGGTTCTGACGCCGGCGATTTTGCGGGCTCTGGGATCGGCGGGGACCACTAAGACCGTTTCGAATCTTAAGGCGATCCAATCGGTGAGTTTTTCCTATGCCGCTGACAACAATGGCACGTATTTGCCGATCCGCGTGGATGTTCAGGCATGGCCGCAGACACCGGTTCCGGGAACTCCTGCCGTGCCGAACGCGCTCAATCGTTGGATGACCCACCCCAAGGCGCTGTCCTACTTTGGCATGGAAACCAACGAATTGGTGGGCGGTCAGCCTCGGGAATGGATGCCGGTGGCCAAGGCGGGGCGTCAGGTGCGTGTGCTCAATGGCGGCACGCTCTACACCAATGGACGAAACACAATCGGCATCAATAAGACCGACCTGATTTTCAGCCCAGCCGGGTTGGGTAACAATGGACGCATGGGGTTCCGCACCACAGAAATTAAAAATCCGAACCGGATGATCGCCTTTGCCGAGGCGAATGACTGGATGGTGGCCCACACGGAAAACAACGTCAGCCTGATCGACCATTGGGAGGAGAAGTATGATCGTGGGGAAGCCAACTCGAAGGTGGCCGCTCCGGCCTTTCGAAACAATGGCAAGGTCTGCGTGGTGACGTATTCCGGGTCGGTCCAGCAACTGACGCGTGAGGAAGCTGCGGAATTCGACCGCTGGAGCGTGAGAGCTCCGGAGAATCAGTAGGCATCTCCCCGGTTTCATATGTCCTCCTTCGGGCCAAGTTCAACTCGGACATGGTGGCCATGGCTGGCAATGGGCGGAGCGCCGTTTTGTTCTCATGCAAACACGGACCGTTCCTGCCACGGACCCTGGACTGAGCTGATGTGGCGGATCATTTGCTGGGCAAGTGAAGCGACGAGGGCAGGTTCCTCGCGGGCGAGGTTGCGGAGTTCGTCGGGGTCAGCCTCGAGGTCATAGAGTTCGGCTTCCTCGCGGTGCTCGGCATGGATGCTGTGCAGGCTCAGGCGGTGGCGTGAGGTGATCCACGTGTTCACGGTAAGTCCCTCCTCAACGCGGTGGTCGATCCAAACACCTTCACGCACGCCATGGCTCCCACACCAGGCCGGTGCAAGATCCACGCCTTGCATCAAGGGGTGTACCGGCAATCCGGCGGCATGGAGAAAGCTCGGTGCCAGATCGACAAGGCTGACAAGCTGGGATGACCGCCGACCGGCCGGGACACGACCCGGCCAACGCACAACAAACGGGACGCGTGTGCAGTCGTCGTAGTGGCAACCACCTTTGGACCAAAGCCAGTGGTTCCCCATCATGTCACCATGGTCCGAAGTGAACACCACGAGGGTGTTGTCAGCGAGCCCGCGTTGTTCGAGTGAGACAAGGATGCGGCCCAGATTGTGATCAACCAATTCCTGCATGGCCATGTAAGTGCGCCATGCTTCAATTTCGAAGTCGTTGCGTTCAAGACCTTCGCTGACTGGATGGCGACCGAGGTTGGGCAGGGAAACGCTCGCGTGCCACCCAAGCTCGTCGGCACGGTTTTCCACTGTGGCCCGGTAGAGAGTCGTTCCGTTGTTAGTGAGTTCATCCAGAGACCGCTTGGCGGGTGGCGGTGAAGCATCAACATAGCGTTCCCGCCATTTATTCGGCACGCGAAACGGCACATGGGGATCAGGGAAGTTGACACTGAGAAAAAATGGCGAGTCCGCCGACCGATCCAGGAAGGAAATGGCCTCGTCGGCAACCCACGTGGAGGAGTGAAATTTTTCGGGCAGTGACCAATCCCAAGCGGGGCCGAGACGGCCAAAGAAAGGTGGTTCGGGTGGGATGCCATTCTCCCGAAGGAAGAGCCCGTAATGCATGGAATAGGCATGCGGCTCGTTGACGTGACCGACACAAATGCGGGCATCCTGGAAGCCAAACCACGGGCCGTTCCATCGCCGGAAAAATTCCCAATCGCGCGAATGCGGCAGAGCCTCGAAGCTGTCCGGCCGTTCGCACGATTTGAAGTGACTCTTGCCAACAATCCCCGTGCGATAACCGGAATCCGCCAACAAGCTCGCAACGCTGAGAGTTTCATCCAGGGTATCGGTGCCAATGCTCCAAGCTCCATGACGACTCGGATACTGACCGCTCAGCATTGATGCACGGCTTGGAGTGCAAAGCGGGCAGGCGGTGTAGGCCCGGAGAAATGCCGTGCCTTCCGCGGCCAGTCGGTCGAGGTGAGGCGTGCGAACCGCTGTTTTGCCAGTGTACCCGGCAAGGTCAGGATGTTGCTGGTCGGTGATGACCAGGAGAATATTGGGAGTTGGGTGGCTCATAGCTGCCCGACTCCGTGCCTGTGGCGAAGGAAATCACGGAGGAATGCCTTCACATCACCGCGGGTCTTGGCTGTGTAACCGCAGTGTTGACAATAGAATTCGCCACCATCCTCAGGGTCGAAGTGGAGAAAGACCGGATCAATTTCCCGCGCAAAGCAAGCGGGGCAGATCAGCGGCTTTTGAGCGGACGTGTTATCAGGCATGTGACGGTGGGGTTGGAAAAATCGTAATCGAGTTGGAGGCGGAACGAGGGGGAAAATAGGAGCCCATCAGCAAGGGTGCCCCGCAGAGCAGGAACTTGCGCAGAAAGCCGCAACGAGATCCCAAGCCGGGGGATCATGGCCTCAACCCATTTGGCGCCATCGATTTCCTGAGAGGTGCCCGAGTAGCTGACCTGCAATTCGGTATGGGGAGAACGAAGGCGTGTCTCTCGCTGGTCCTCGGGGTATTCGGTTGTGCCCGCACGGCCCAGAAAAATTTCGCTTAAGCGAAGGGTGGACAGGTCACCCTGATACTCGAGAACACGGCGGCGAATGGCAATCATCTCGCTGGCATTGAGTTCCCACTCGGATTCTACAACAAGCGCGTTCCCTCCCAAATCGAAACGTGTTGGTTCCCCTCGAACGATCCAAGAACATTCGCCGGTCCACTCCACGTCCGCCCTTAGCCGCCTGTCGCAAAGGCTCACGGTGTGTTGTCCATTGGTCACCGTTGCATGCTGCGAGGTGTTCCAATGGCCGCCGTTGTGTTCCGTGCTCACAAGGAACGGCGCGTTGCCATTCCAAAGGCCCTGGGATTCCGGGCCGAGGTCAAGGTTCAGCCGCCCGTCGTAAGGGCGGAAATCTACCAGCGCGCCACCCCGCGCCATGTCGAGCGTTGAGCGGTGGTGTGCGTTGGACAACCAAACGACTTCACGCTTTGACTGGCCCAACTCATCCCGCCAATGGCAGATGGTGGCATCCCCTGGCTGGACCCGCTGACGGAACTCGCGTCCGAATTCATTCATCGTCGCAACTTGCAGCGCCCCGGCTTCTTCCCTGCCTTTAAGGTATTCCAAAGTTTCCGTGTAGAGCGCACGGACATCCTCCTCGCGATCTATGCACCAGTGGCTGCCAAGGAGCCACGGACTGCTGACAAAAATGTTCAAGTAGCTCCAGCCATTGAGTTCCGCCTGATGTTCCCAGGCCTGATAAAAACGAAACAGATACGGACACTTCGCGCCTTCGTTGATGCGGGCACGGAAGACATTGCCGGGATGGCTGGCAAACCAGTCGTCGCGGCTGGATAGCGCCATGATCATGTCACGGTTCAGATGAGGCACGGCCACGATGTCGATGGCATCTTCGGTGTTGGCTGCCGGTGCCAGCGCGTTTTCCCGTGATGGAAAATACGGGTTCCACGGCCCGCCATCAGAAAAGAGCAGCCAGTTCCGGTTGTTGCCGTAATACATTTTGACGCCTTCCTCAAAGCAACTTGTGATGGCTGTCCGAATCGAAGGATGCCGACGCTCGATTTCTCGCAACGTCCATGCATCAATCACATAGCCACCAACACTCGCCGGCGGCTTGCCGAAGATCTTTGTGAATTCCGTAACCATCTCATCAATGAGTGCGATCCGTTTTTCGCGGGGCCAGAGCCAGAGCATCGGCTCGCGCACGCCAAAACGGTCCAGCACGCGGTTGCACTTGATCTCATGAAAATGCAGACCCAATTCATCGCCAGGCCCGATCCAACGCCCGGCATCGGCGAGCGCAACCGGATCGAACAATGTCGGATAAGTCAATAAAGTCGTCGTTGGCAGACCCAAGCGCCGTGCCTCGCCCCACTGGAATCCCAACGCTTCACGCGAGGCCACCCGCCCGTCCAGACGGTGAATGATGTTTGAGATCAGCATAAGAAAAATAAAGGACGGCATCCCGCCTGCAAGAAAGCCCCGCAGATGGGCCATGAGTTAGGAGCTGTCACGGCTGTGCAGGCCGAGAGGCCAGGAACCCCCAGTAATAAGCGGTCGGGCGAAAGCTTTGGGAGACGGTGTACTCGGACATCGCAGGCCAGCGGAAAATGTCCACATGCCATTCGGCGGCGGGCCATGTGCGGCTGTTGGGGACCATTTGTTGGAGATGCCATTGGTGGACCCACTTGTTGAATCCAAAGTCTTCGCTCGCATCCATCGGACCATAGATTGTAATTCCCTTTGGTGCAGGCTGGCCGGTCACGCGGCTGTCGATGTGCAATGGATTTTGCGGGTAGCGGTGGCCGACGCCGGTGGTGAATGTCATGTTCAGAGGATTGGCACCGGCAGAATAATGGGCGGCGTGCAGCGCGGCTTGCAGGTAGCGTTTGTTTTTGGTGAGGAGGTAGGCGCGGGGCAGCACGGGACCACAAACCATTTCCGGCACCGAATAGAATCCGGTGTAGCCCATGAGAGGCATGAAGGGAGCCTGGCTGTGCAGGCCGAAGGCATTGTGGGCACCGAACTCGATGGCGCGATCAGCGGCTTCGACGATGCGCTGGACGGCGGCAGCGCGGGTGGGCGCATCGGTTTCGCTCTCAGGCAGCATCGCGTAGCGGAACATCGCTCCAAGTTCGTCCGGCTCGCTTCCAGCGGATGGCATCAAGGATTGAAAGACCTCATGGAAGGCCGGCTCCCGCGTGAGGGCATAGAGTTCGCCGGCTGCCACAAATCTTTGCTCACGGATGCTTTTTTCCGAGTTCTCCCGGCGGAACGAGCGGTCAGTGCCTTCGGGGAGGGCGGCAGCGCGTTGCTCCGCCTCGTTGAGCACGCGGTCGGAGTTGGCCTCGGCCCAGGCCCAGGCCTTGCGGGCGCTTTCTGCGTAGGCGTGGGCGTCATCGGCATCATAGGGAGCCAACAGGCGGGCAAGAAGTGCAGACGCGCCGGCGTGGCCGTACGAGGTGAGTGGGTCAGGAGCGAAGACGCCAAGGACGAGGCTTTCCTCCCAGCTTGTTTCACCCGCACGTGGGTGCTCGGTCGATTCGATCCCGCCGCGCACACCGCCATCGCCCGCCTGCAGGCGGCGGTAGAAAGCCACATTCCAGATCACCTCGTTGAGCAAATCGGGGATGCGGTCCGTGGCCTCGTCTTCTGGTAGGGCCAAAGGGAATTTTTCAAAGAACGCGGGATTGATCGAGAAAAGTTCCGCGAGATGGCGTGAGACGATGAGGTGGCCGGAGCGCCGGTCCCAGTCGCCTGCGTCCATGTAGCCGCCCCAGCCTTCGGGCAGGGTTTCCCATTTCTCGACCGCAACGCCCGATGCCAACATTTCGCGGATGGCCTGTCGAACGATGCCGGCCTCGCCCTCCATGGTTGTATAAGGAATTTGATAGACCTTGAACCCGTCGTCGGGATGCATGTTGCGAGGACGTTCGTAGTCCGAAAAGGGCTGGCCGAGCCGGAGGCCGCTGCGGTGGCTGAGCAGTCCATGCATCGAGGTCCGGAACGCCTCCGCCCATGTGCTTTCCTCGGCAATCGAGAACGCCGGACTCACTCCGATGCCCGGGACATGAATGCGGTAGGTGCCCGGCGTGCCGAATTCATGGAAATCGAAGAAGTGAACATCCGCGCCGACGAAGTTGCGCTTCGTGCGGAAGCCTTCCGCGCGGGAAGCGGGAAAAGTGCCTGCGATCTTCCCACGATGCACGGTCTCCCGGCTTGACTCATCGAGAATCTCGAACGCTTCCGGTGCATGGTCCACGCCTCCGTCGTTCCCCGTCCAAAAAGAAAAATACGCCCGCTTGAACGGATCATCGGGACGGTAGCCGATGTGGTTAATGTGGATGGCATCACTCGGATTTTTGCGGGAATCATGATGGTAAGTCACCGAGGCCTCCTTCAGCTCGGAAAATTCGATCTCATAAGTGGCACCCTCACGCAGCGGGTGGGGCAGGCGAAGGGAGATTGTATGCTCAAGCGTTTTTTCCGAGGTGAGATCGTTTCCATCGTTTGGCTTTGTTTTGCGGTGGACGGCGATGGGCTCGAGCGGCTTGGCATAGGCAGGATCATCTTCGGACCGGATCCGATATGCCCGTGGGGAGTCCACAGTCTCCAGATTGAGCGGCTCACCAAGGATGTGTTCGGTCCAGAGGTGGGGTTTGAAATCCGGAAAGGGATAATAAACCACGCCCAGTTTGCGCATGGTGCCATCCACCTTCCGGTGGAGGTGAGTGGTTTTGGGAACCAGCCGGATCCCCTCCGGTGTCCATGCGGGAACATCCCCATCCGTTGGCCGCAAGTCATCATCCGGCTGTGCGACATAGGGTTCCCGGTGGCCGCTTTCAACCGTCCGGTCGATCAGCCGAACTGCAAGACAATCCGGTGCTACGGCAAAAACCGACTCAACCGTCGCGCCATTCGGCGAAAGCTTGTCCTCGCCTTGCACCTTCCCATCTTCCTCCTGCACGGTCCCGGACCGGAGATCCCCGGAGGTCGAGGGCGGCTCCTCGCTGAACGTGCTCGAATCCTGCGACGCCCCAGACAGAGTGATAGCAGCCAACAAGAACCCGGCTGTGAAAAGGGCTCGCTCCAGATGAACGAGGGTTGGGGAAGGTGAAAAAGACATGCCCTTTCACCATTGCGGGATGTTTGCGTTCTAAACAACAATCGGGCTGCGCAATCTGATACGCAAAAATCTGTTCCTCTCACCATGCCGAGCCAGGCCGACAGACTCGCTTCCCTTTGATCGGGATGCCCGGATCGCACGAATTGTCAATTAAGGGGGCGAGACCGGGAGGCTTGGTTCCCAAAATCCCCTGCGCACATTTAAGCGCAGGAAGCGGCGGGGTTGATCGGCAATGTTCACCGAGTCGGTGACGGTGACTTCGCCCTCGCTGTTCAACTCGCCGGAGGAGTACCAGATGGGTAAGGCTCCCCAATCGGAAAGGTCGTTGCTGCCCCACACTTCATAAACAAGGTCTGGATCAGCGACTCGCGAGAAGGTCAGGGTCAGATGGGTGTTATCGCCAACTTCGGCGCTGTGCAACGCGGGGAGTTGCGCTCTGTCGGGAATGGTCGGGTTGCCACCCGAGGCATATTCGAGCAGGTTCGGCACGCCGTCGCCGTCAAAATCGGCCAGAGGATCAGCATCATCACCGGTTAGCTCGAAGTAGGTCGCCCAAGCGACGAAGGGGTCCTGATCTGCCACGGTGATCGTGACCGTTTCTGAAGTTTGCTCGATATTGTCAGGCGATGATTTCGACTTCGCGGTGATCGTGTAAGTCCCAGCCGGAACTCCTGACCAGTTGAAGACGGCCGGAGACCCCGTGGCTTCTCCGATTTTGGTGGCACCGTTGAAGAACTCCACCTGCTGCATTTCGAGCGACGTGTTGTTGAAATTGATCGTGGCGTCGGCCGTCAGCATGATGTTATCGCCTTTGACGAAAACCTGGGTGTCCACCGGATAATAAAAGAGCACGGCACGCGTCGCCCCTTCCTGGCGGGTCGGTGTCCAACCGGTCGTCGGTGCCCACCGGTCGGTGGCAAATGGCAGCACCGGCCAGCCTTCGTTGGTGTAGAGGTTCATGCCGTTGGCGTCGCGTGTGTGATAAGAAACCGCGACGGGATTGGACACACCCGCAGCTGATACCACGATGGTGTTTCCAACAATCGCCGCATCCGCCGCCACCCACACGCGGTCGGCACCGGCCACATGGAAACCGCTCGGTGGCTGGGCATCGGTTGTGCTCAAACCACCCCCAACTTGATCAAAATTCACCGTCACCTGATTGCCAGAAATCGAGTGCCCGGCATAGCGGGGATGGGCCGGTCGGTCGCCCAAATCATAAACTTCGTCCATGGCTCGAATGGCCAGACGATCCCCGATAACTTTCTTCACGGGAGGATGAATCGGGTCTGCCCCATAAAGCTCGGCATCAACGAAGCTGGCGAGGAAGGTGTCCTCAACGACTTGATCCACGTAGTCTTGCGCCTGACGAAGATCCCATTGCTGTTCGAGGTTGGCCAGATTCGAGGTATCCGCCGACCAATTGGAAAGTTGCACGATGCCGAAATGGAACTCGTCCTGTCCCCAGAGCTCCCGCCAGTTCACAATCATGGTCGTTAGCTGCTTATAGTAAATCCAAGCGAACGAAACATTGCTCTCCCCCTGATACCACAAGCAACCCTTCATCGTGTAAGGGGCAAGCGGGAAGATCATCTTATTATAAATCCGGCTGGAGCTCGCGTCCGCATCGGCCAGCTGCTTTACGTGGCGGTCGTTCTGGCTGTATTCCGCATCGATAAAACGCTGAATCGACCGAGCCCCCCAAGCGGCGCTCACCAAGCCCACCGGGACACCGGTGTCTTCATGCAATTTGCGTCCGAAATACAAACCCAGCCCGCTGAAATTCCGAACGGCATTGAGATTGGATGCCTCCACCACACTCCAAACACCGCCGTCCACGTCGTCCGCCGGAGTTTCGGATTCCACGAGGTTCTGCCGGAACATGCGGATGTTCCTTAGGCTGTTGGCATTGACCTGCGCCTCCAACGCAGCCACATCGTTGGCCGCATTGGTCGTGGTGTTACTTTGTGCGAGTGAGCGAGCCATGTTCGATTGCCCCGAGAGCAGCCAGACTTCCCCCACAAGAACATCCGTGAAGGTCAGGGTGTTGGAGGCGCCTTGAACGGTGAGCGTGCGACCGGTCACTGAAGCCGTTTCGGCATCCAAATAGACGGTCCAATCACCCATTCCATCGGCAACGGTGGTTTTGTTCTGTTCGCCAAATGTCACGTTGATCGACTCCCCGGCATTGGCCCTGCCGAAGATTGCAATCGGCTGACCGCGTTGAAGCACCATGCCATTCTGGAAGATGGAAGGCATCCAGAGCGGGGTGTTGGGCGGTGGGATGGGATCGCCAAGGGTATAAACAAGGATCAGCCGCGGATGATTAGCTGCCGTCGAGGATTCGCGGGAATGAACGCGCACAAGCGAGCCGGTTCCGGTAGTGGCAAAGGAGGCAACGCCTGAAGCCAGTTGTGTGGAGACATAGGTGGTGACGTCGAGTTCCATGGCGGTGCCAGCTGCGGCGGTGGGAGCCTGGATCTGACCGATGATGTTTCCGTGCGCCGGGCGCGAGTTGTAAGTGACACCCAATTCGGTCCACGAATTGTCTGTCAGCTCGCGGACGTTCATTGCACCGCCGTCGGCATTGGAGAGAACAAACCGAAGCGTTGCGGATACAAGCGTTCCTGGCACACTCGACACATCGAAGCGGTAGAGTCCTTCTGCCAATTCGCTGGTGCGGGTGCGGATGGGGGTGCCGGAGCCGAAGTTGGTGGAGGCGTTGGAGCCGTCGCCGCGCACCATGACATCGGCCGTGGCAATGCGAAGGACGGGTTCGAGGATCGTGATGTTGATGTTGTCGGAGCCCGTCTTGCCGCCGCTGTCGGTGACAGTGCGGGTGATGGTGTGTGAGCCGGGTGAGAGTCCAGCGTAAGTGCCGCCGGTCGGATGAAATGCTCCATCAATGGAAGACGTCCACGTGGCGCTGCCAATCGGGCCATCTTCCACGTCGCTGCCGGTGCCGCCGAACGTGATGGCCGTGTTTTTGGGAAAAGATGAACCGTCGTCCGGCGAGGTGATGCTCGAAATCGGCGGGTGGTTAAAAGGTTGGAAGCTTGCGGTGACTGTCAAGTCGCTGGAGAGACCGGAGATCACCAACGGGTTGGAAGTGGCGGAACCGCCGCCTGTCCATGTCCACTGGGCGAGTTCGTATCCTTCGGCAGGCACGGCGGTGACGGCGCTGGTGCTGCCGCCGCTCACCACATTCTGAATGAGGTCTCCCGTGAGACTGCCGTTGGCACCAGCCGAAAAGGTGACATCATAAAAAACCGGAGGCGGCACAGCGGTGGACCATGCCAGGTTGTCGATTGCCATAAAGTCGCCCTGCGCGGTTTCAACGTTGTTCGGGAAGAAACGAATGACGTAATAGTCGTATCCCTCGCCGACCTGGAGAGCCGATGTCTTGAAATTGGTCCAGTCGAAGTCACCGCTTATGGAGTCGATGAGGAGCAGGGTCGCGTCGCCGGAGGGATTGGAACCGGCGTCCCAGTAATTCCACGAGAAGTTGCCGTTGATACCGTAGATGCTGTAGTCGAGGCGATTTGGAGTGCCGGAGCCGTCGGTATTTTTGACAGCAAAGCGAAAGGCAACCGCACCGGATTGTGTTTTGCCGTCGGCAATGACGTAAGCGATGCCAGGCTGAGCGCCTGCGCCATTGGCACCATCGCGGGCGGTGGCGGACCAGCCATTGCCAGCGTCATAATACCACTGGGTGCTGGGATTGGGGTGGTGCCAGTTGCTGTGAGTGTTTTGGTTTAGTGCTCCGGTGTAAGTCGGCGGTGTGGAGAGATCGCCATTGGGCAGCAGCGGCCAACTGAAGAACATGTCCACATGGAGGTCGAGCGTGACGGATTGCACAGCCCCCTGAAGATCAGTCGTTTGAACCGTGATGCTGTAGGAACCGGCATTGGTTGGTATGCCGAAGATAATGCCGGATACAGAGAGGCTCAATCCATCGGGCAGGCTGCCACCGGTGATGGACCAGGCAGTCGGCGGATTGCCGCCGCTGCTTTGCAATTGGAATTGGTAAGCCGATTCCAAATACGCATTCGGCAGCGACGTCGTGGCGATGGCAAACGGTGCTGGGGACCGCTCGACCTCGACGATGCGGCCGACGGAGGCATTGAGGTAGGAACCGGAAGGTGTCTCTTCCAGCTTGCGGGCGCGGACCATGTAAAAGACAGGGTCAAAAGGCGGAGCGGTGTCGGTCCATGCAAGTTCACCGGTCGTGCCGTTGGGATGAAGCGGCGAAACATTGCGTTTGGTGTAGGGGCCAAATTCGGAAACGGCGGAATAAACATCATAGCCATGCGTGGCGTCAGGCGAGGCGAGCCATTCGACAGCGACCTGCGCTCCGTTGTTTTGAAGCCGTCCACGCACCCAATCGGGAGATTTCATCATTTGATCGCGAAGAGTCGGATCCCCCATGTGGCCATGAAATGTGAATCCGCCGTAGTCATTCGTGGTGCCTGCAGGGCTTTGCACGGTCCAAGCACCATTGATATAGTTTTTAACCGCAGAACCATAAAGACCGGAACTGCTGCTCTGGTTGTTGATGGTGGCCTTCATCACATCGCCCATGCTGCCACCGAGGGCCATGCGGTGATAGACGTAGCGGCCTCGTGGCGGAGCGAAGGTCCAGGAAAGAGTCCAACCGTTGGGCTCAGCGAGGCGGGAGCGGGTCCATGAAGTGAGGTCGGGGTAACCGACGTGGCTCTTGAAGCCGGTCCAAAAAACCGCACGGGCATTGTCGGCGGGTTGGTTGGGTTCGTTGCCCGCCATAAAAATGTAAAGGTAGGGGCCATTGTCGAAGGTGTATTGGGCCTCGGGCAGGCCAGGGGAGTTGGGGAGGTCATTGCCGTTGATGTGGTCGAGGTCGGCGAGGCCAGAGAGGGGAGTGATGGTTTTGAAGAACTCTTCTTGGACGTTTTTGTAGAGCCCACCGGCGTCGCGAACGATGGAGCGGCGACCGGGAACGAAGCCGTTTTGGGCGTGTTTGTAATCGTGGAGCTTGTTGAGATAGTTGCGCAGCGCGCCGATCTCGTCACCGCCATTAATGGCACCGCGAAAGTCGATACGGCCCCAGCCCATTTCGAAGGCCTGGGTGAGATGACGGAAGTGGGACTGATCAAACCGTCCGTCGCCTGGGACATTCTGCCAACGATTGTCCACAGTGCCAGGCGAACTGAGGGTCATGGTATCGGTCCAAGTGTTATCCACGTCGGCGTAATACATGTCAGCAGCAACCGCCCCGAGGTCGCCGTGGCCGTCTGGGCGGTAATAGACGCGCTGACCGGAGCGTGGCTGCGGCACGCGGCCAAGCAAAATCACGTGCTTAACCTCGCCGGGATGAGCGTTGTAGATGGTGCGAATGTCATCGCGGATTTGCACATGATGACCATCCTGGGCGCAACTCCAGTCGGTTCGCCCGTCGGGGGTGATAACATCGTGCACAGTCCAACCGTCACCGATGAGATCGCGTTTGAAGCGGGCGATCTCCGAAGCGAGGGGCGTCTGGATCGACGACGGCATGACCAAAACAACGCGCCCCCGGGAACTTGTGCGGTCGACATCGATGCCCGCCAAAACGTAGGTGCGGACATTGGTGCTGTCCCATGCCGAGGGAACTCCGAGGGCGTGGAAGCGGTATTCATAAGGCGTGCCGACTGCGACAGTGGTGTCTGTCCAAGCGGTTGTTCCAGCGGGAATCGTGGTGCGAACTGCGCCCCAAAGTGTGGAATCAGGAGACTTGCGGTAAACATCCAGGGCGTAGGTTGTTTTATGGATGCGAAAGGTGATCCCAACCGGCGCTGTTGAAACTGACTCCACCTCGACGGGCACGACATAAACATGATCATCGGCCGCCAACCCACTTGGTGGAAAGGACTCCAGAGCCCAACCGGATGGAAGCAGCAGGGTGGACAAAATAACGAGCAGAGGGGAACGCATGCGAGGAGTAAAGATTCGCGCCGTTCCCTCAGAAAGTAACCGCCAGCGGCGCGTAAGCAGTTGCGCAATCCACGGAATTCAGGAAGCCATCAGTCCTTGCGCAGGCGCTTATTTCGCTCGCGGAGGCGGACCATGCGTTCGTTTTGGTCTTTGAGATCGAGGAGTCTGGCGGCCTGTTCCTGAGTCATTTGCGGAGCCGCAGTGGGCGGGGCGAGGGTTTGGAATTCAAAATTTTTCCTGCCAATGCCAAAGGCCACGGGCTGGAGGTCGTCGGCGCGAATCCATGCATGCAACTCGGGCAGCCAATCCTCGGCTCCTGCTGCCTTGCCTTCCGGCTTGCGGAAGTAATAACACGCCACCGGATCGGAGGTTCCTGGCTGGGTCTTGCTCCGATAGTATTGAGGTTCGACGAAATAATTCTCCGCCAACCAATCCATGCCGAGCCACCCGCTGGCACGAAGGTTGATAAAATCAGTTCCCGGCAGTTGTTGAACCAAAACGGGAGCCGCTTTTCCTTGGCTGGTCTGTCCTTCGACCAATACGTAGCCGGCGTAGTAAAACAGTGTCGTGGTCGAGCCATCAGGGAATTCGAAGATATCGCGTTTGACGGTATTCCATGTCATGGACTCAATAGCCACCGGCATGCGGTTCACCCCAGCTGATTGCTCGGGGCTTCCCTCCGGCTCCGCAGTAGCACTCGGGTCGGCAACCCGGATTGCCCACTGGCCACGCTCGGGAACCGGAGCAATCCATGGTGCTTTGGGGGGTGGGATATCGGACAACTCCACCGTGGAGCCACTGGCAATTTCGGCGGCTTGCGTGAACAGTGCAAACAAAATCAGAATGGATGAATATCTCATGGAATGGGGTGCTCGGTCTGGCGATGGATAACTTTCCCGGTGTTTCGGTCCACAGCGAGGGAAACCCAAATCCGTTCCTCACTTTCGACGACAAACCGAGCCGGGGAGTTGCCGCCTCCAGGAAAACGTCCGGCTTGCGCAATCACGTCAGCAAACAGGCGAAGGGTGCGAAAGTCGCTCATGGCGGCCAGCGGTCTCAAAGCAGCTTCGCGGGAGGGCTTGGCCAAGGTGCCTGCGAGGGCCAGATGATTCCCGGCAACAAGGGATGGGAGTCCGGTGCTATCCATGAGAGTGGAAGCATTGGCCAAGAAGGTTGTTGCGATTGTGGTTGCATCCGAATTGGAAATTCTGCCTGCGACATCGGATGAATCCTGGGCGAAGATTTCGTCGTACGGGGCCTGGCGAAAGATCGATTCCAAAACAGCCGCGGGTGCCGACCGGGGATTGAGTTTTCCAGCCGTCAACTCCCCCCCGGCCTCACTCACACAAAAAAGGTCGAGCAGAGCCGCATCGGCGGATTGGGCGGAAAAGAAATCCAGGCTTTTCCATGGCTGGTCGCGAAAGACATACCCCAACTCGGCCACGGAGCGGAAGGGGCGCTGGAGGATGATGGGTTTGGTGTGGTTGTTGGCATTCCTGGCAGCTTCAGGCAGGGTATCTGGACGATACATTGGGTGCAGTGCGGCGGCAGCAGCTCCGGCCACGGATCCATCAGCGGGACGCGTGACTCCGTCCCGGTCGGCGTAGCCGGTGCCGTTTCCCGCGTTTTGCCAGACCCGGAAAAGCGGATACCTGCCGGAAGCCTGGGGCACAAACATATTGGGCGCTTCCTGACTGTATCCCTCTGGCCCAGCGAGAGAGATTAACCTCGAAATGACATAATTCGTCATAGGAAATGCCTCTTCCGTGTCACTCGGAAAAAATCCCTGCTGCCCGACACCCGGGGGCTGATTCCGATTGGTAAGGACTGCACCGAAGCGTGAGGTGCGGGGATCAAGTTTGCGCAGGGAAGCGGTTCCTGCGTCCATTCTCGAGCCAGTGTAGAGATCAATGTTGATGGAAGGGCCAATCCCTGGAATCGGAGGAGCGGCATTCACTGCGGTGAGCCCCAATCCGGGTTGCCCGATGAACGTTGCGTAAGGGTACAATACCGCAGAGCCTGGTTTTTTATAACTTAACTGCACTGTGAAGAGACTCAGGGATGTGATTCCGAGTCGGGGCCCATAGGCTCTGCGGTTTCCGTTAACGATTCGCCACGGGGCCGTGAATTCGGGGCCCGTCTCGCCAGTGACCGTGAACCCAGCAGGCCAGCTCGGTCCGGCATAGCGACCCAGAAAAACGCCAGTGGCGGGAAAATACTCGTTGGACAATAATGGCTCAACCCCTCCGGCCAGAGATCCGGAAATTTCTGGACCGGGACGGATGATATCCGGCGTCGTGCGGAAGGCCGTTGGTTGATGGGCAAAAACAAGATCCTCATAGGAAACAGAAGTGAGCACCGGCCCAACCACGGGAGGCACTGGAGAGCCCGGGTTGACCTGCTCGCCGGTGGCGGGATTAAAACGTGGCGTGGTGATCGACCACTCGATGTCTCCCCCGAGAAATTCCACGACGATTTCGGCTGGAGCTTCGGCAGGGTGTTCCCCGGCCTGATGAGGATTCCAGAGCTGGGGAATGAGATAGACCGAAACTGGAGGGGGACCAAATGTCAGGTTGTTGGCCGTGCCTTGAAAATAAACCTTGGGAAACAACGCCGAAAGATAGGGGAGGTCCTCGATTCCAAAAATATCGCAGTCATTGAAGCGGAGGCGACTGGGAAAATTGTCGCGATCTGCCTGATCAATGATATTGGCCGCAATTTGGAATGCCTGCTGCTGGCTGGCTTGATCCAAAAGGAATCCGCCCTCGCCCGAGTAAGACTTGGAACCTTGAACGACAGTGTCGTAGGTCCTGATGGAGCCGAGTGCGAGATCCATCGAATCCCGTCCGATTCCCGCATAGACCAATTCCAAAAAATTCGGATCCCGGTTTTGTGTGGCGACTTGCTCCAACGAGAAAAGTTCGTCGCGCACAGTCGTTCCAGAATGCCCGACGTAGTCCCATCGGCGCTCGGTGGGATTCCACAGCAAACCGAAACACGACTGGATGGCCTCAGCAGAAATCCCGGATGCCGGTCCCGTGTGGGTGAGCCACGCCAGCTTGGCTAAAGAGAATTTTCGATCCATCAACACAGCCCCAGCACGCAGATCTTCCTCATAGGCCGAGCCGTCATCCCGATAGCGTGTGATCGTGGCATCGGCCACCCGACGAATCGGGTTGGCATCCGGCGTGTTGTCATCATTTCCATCCAGCGCCACGGACGGGCTGTTCGCGGCAATGGAGAAATGCGTCAGGAAGGGCAGTGCCGGAAGAAGACCAGGATTTTGCTGCCTCGCGTACCGAATCAACTCACTGCGACTGCTGAAGGAATTCTGTGGGAGCAAAGTTCCATTGACCTCAATTCGCGGGGTCAGAAAGCTGTCGTTCTGCCATGCGAGCATGGCTGCTGCGAAATCGTCGCCCGAGGCGGCCTGAGGGGAACGGAAGGCCGTCAACTGATTGATGGCAGATTGGTCAACGCCGGGCAGCGCTGTGAGGTCGGCACCGCTTGGTGTGTTCTTAATTTCGGAGAGGCGGCTTGCGCTCAGGGCAGGATGGCCCGCAATGTTGGCATCCAAAAGGCCCCCGACATCATACACATTGTAAGCAAAACGCCCGATCGTTTCCGGCCCCGGCGAGCTGGTGACATTTCCATCCCGATCGAGGTAGATCCAATTCGGTGTTTGGTTTGTGGAAGTGAATCCATCGCCAAAATTCAGGAGTGCTTCATTCCAACGGGCTGGCGGGATCAGACGGCCATTTTGCGATGCGGTGGCCGTCCCGTGAGTGGAGGAATTGGTGTCGGCCGCAGGAAAGCTCTGACGAAGCAAACCAGCAAAGTTGGTTCCCGTGGCAGCCGAAGAAATCCGGCGTTCGATAAGAACACCCGCCGAGTTGGTGACCTGATACCATCGATTCCCGTCTGTTCCGCTGACCGAGGCATTCTGCGGGAAGTCTGTCATCAACTGTCCCAGCAAGTAGTCCGCTCCTGTTTCTGCAATCTGCCGAACCACGACCTGATTTGCGCGAGACGACTCGATCACGCGGTTGGAGGTGGCTCTCGTAAAAAATGCCATGGTTGCGATGGTCACTAAAAGCAGCATGCACAGAGTGATCACAAGGGCCATCCCGGAAACACGGGCCTTGTGTCCGAATGGCCGCTGGGAAACCGGAGCCTGCATCGCGCGGCGGGGGCTGCCATGGAGGGGGCGATTCATGGGAGTGGGATGGTTTTCTGCAACACACGCACTGCAGATTTGGCACCAGCGGGGATCTCCATGGCGTCGATGGTTTTCTGCCAGTCCTCAGGGGCCGCCGCAAGAATGGCGACTTGGATATTGGTGAGGGAATTCAAGTCCGCCAGCCGTTGGTAACTTGTGGGGTCGGTGGCCGCGATCCAAACCTCCACCGCATGCGTTCGGTTGGTCGATCGGGATGCAAATGCCGGACCGGACGCAATGAGGGCCTGGTAGCCGGGAGGCACCGCAAGAGTGTTGTATTCGTTGGACGCCCAATTGTTGACCGCTGCGGAAGAGATGACTGGTTTTCCATGATCTGTCACAGCACGGATCTGCCAGGCAAGGACCCCATCCGCCACCTGCGACGAGTTACTATCTGAAGGAACCGGAATCTTGAAAAAATTGGTTGCGCCATGGGGAATCGATTCGTAGCTGCGGACGATCTGCCCACGCGAATTTGTTGCGTAGGCAAGCGCCAAAAAGCGATGGTCACTGGCATTTTCCGGTCCGCGGCGACGGGACAAAAACGAAATCCGGGTTTCTGATCCGAGTCCAGCCAAGAGGGAGGTGTCCGGCGAGATCACAACCGTGCGCAGGTCAGCCTCGAGCACATCCAGTGCCCGGCGTGCTGACGCAACAGCATCCATTTGGCGATTTTGAAGCCGTGTGGACTGCATGATGTGATCCACCACTTGGAGCATGAGAACAAGGATAAGAGCGAGGACAGCCGTTGCCACAAGCAACTCGGTCAGCGTGAAGGCGTCCCTGTCATTCGAGTGGTGGCAGGAGCTTTTCACGGGCGGCCCGCAGGAAGAAACTGAATAGGGGCGGTCAGGCTGCCCATAGCATTTCTCCATGTTTTTGATGTGGGATCAAAACTCGGATTCCCTTGCGCCGACCAAGCAACCGAAGCCACTGCCCGACCGGGCTGCAGACCATCGCTGGATGGTGTGGCGAGAATTTCCAATCGGGCAACGATCCGTCGAGATCCAGCATCTTCGCTGCCGTTGAGGGTGAGGTTTTCATAGATCCATGCTCCGGGAGGAGGATTGCCAACAACAAACTCCTTGGTCCCCAGAAATTCGAAGCGGTAGCTGCTTCCATCCTCCGAGGTGGAATGCCGCAGGGCCTCGCTGAGCGCCGTCAACACAGCGGCTCCTGCAGCTTGTTCGGTCGAATCTTTGATTGTTCTCAACCCGGTGGGCAGCAGAGCCACCACAGCCAGAAGCGCAAACGACAAAACCCCAATAGACAAAGTGACCTCCACCAGAGAAAATCCGGCACAGGGTGAGCATGATGATTTTTGACGGCTCATGGGCGGTGGAGCGATGCGGACCCGATGCTTCCATCAAACAGAATGTCGATCGGATTGTGTGTGTCAGGATTGCCTCCCCGCATGGTTCGCAAGCCGACCGCAAAGCGAGGGGCAAATCCCTCATCCTGGGACGGCATCGGATTTGTGAGAATTTCACCCATCGGCGTGAACGTCATGATGATCTTGGAAAAGGTAGTCCCTCCCACAACAAAGCTGCTGCCGTTCTGCTGCTGTGTCAGATCTGCCGGCTGATGGGGCGCAATGCTGGGTGAAACGAAACCCAGCCCCCCAAGCCTCACAACACGTCCCACCGCCTGAAGGTTGTCCGAGGCCAAGCTTGGCGTGCCATCCTTCGAGAACACCATCCCAAGTGACACCTCGTCTCCTCCCTGCATTTCTTGAAGCCCGAGCCACACATAAGTTTTTCGAGCAAGGGCCTCATTGCGGCCAAGCTCAACGGCCGCTGCAATCTGATAGGCACCATCGGACACACCATGCGCCTGACGGATTGAACTTATCGCTGGAATGGAAACGACCAAGAGAACTCCGATGATGGCCATGACAACAAGCAGCTCCATCAGAGAAAAGGCAGAGGGGTGAAGCTTTGGAGGGATTCGATTCATGCAGGGGATTCAACATTCAAAAACTCCCGAATATCTGCTCAAACCGCAACAGCCACCAGAAGGTAACAAGTTGCGCACCGGGGGAAATGAAATTTCCAGTGAATCCTTCACACTCCTCATTGAATGAAATCCAAAGCATTGGTCATCGTGAGGCAAGGACTGCTTGAATTAAAAACGATTCATGTGCCCGATCCTGGCGGCAACCAGGTCCTGGTGGAAGTTGCACATTCTTGCATCAGCCCGGGGACCGAGGCGAGGGTGCTGGCAGGCGTGCAGGAAAACATGCCGAACCTCCCAGTTATTCCCGGATATTCGGCAGCTGGAATTGTCAAAGCAACCGGAGCGGGATCGGTTTGGCGGGTGGGACAGCACGTCTTTTTTTCTGGGGCCCCGTGTGCCGATTTTCCGGTTTGCTGGGGAGCCCACCAAGGGCATGTTGTTGTGGGTGATGCCGCCTTAGTGGAAGTCCCCGTCGGAGTGGACCTGCGGGCGGCCTCATGCGCCAAATTGGTCGCCATCGCGGAACACGGCAGGAGGTTGGCAAACATTGGCAAAGGAGATCGCGTGGCAATTGTGGGGCTTGGTCCGATCGGTTTTTTTGCCGCCCTGTGTGCACGTGCCCATGGGGCCGAGGTGTCAGTCTCTGATCTTTGCGGACCGCGTTTGGAGATGGCAAGGCGGCTGGGGCTGGATATCGTTGATTATGACTTGAAGGAATCTCCTTACACAGTCGTTGTGGATGCCACAGGAGCCCCGTCTGCCATGGCTGGTGCCATCCGCCTCTTGCAGGAAAAGCCGTGGAATAACGAACTCCTCCCGGCTACGCGATTTGTCATTCAGGGCAGTTATGCGAGCCCGCCGTTGTTGCCCTATTCAGAATTGTTCTGGAGAGAACCCAACATCTTTGTCCCTCGTGATAACCAACGTCGGGATGTGGAATCGGCGCTTGAAATGATGTCGGCCGGACTCCTACCCGTGGAGAATGTTGTAGAAGATCTAGGCAGCCCGGCCGATGCGCCTTGCGCATACCAGACCCTTACCGACGGCCACCACGTGACGGGAGCCTTCACCTGGAACTGTGATTCGAAGAGCTGATGATGGTCTCAATGGGGGGAACCAAGCTCCACGTGCTCCGAACTGACAACCAATCCACGTTCATCTGTCAGGTTAAAATAATAAGTAATGGTGCCTGCGGGTAACAAGGCTGAGACCATGTTGCTCTCAGCACTGAGTTCGGCGGGAATGCTGATCCACTCACGTGTTTTCCATTCCCCGTCGTCCTTGGTGAAATTTAGTTCCGCCTTCGTAATCTTTGAAACGCTCTCATAACTAACCCAGGCACGACTCTCCTCATATCCTTGCTTCTTGATGTGGGCCAGAGGTTCCCCGTCGTTCAAGTAAAATTCTGCAAACGCATGGATCTCTGGCGGGTTCTCACCTGGGCCGCCATGACCGTGCGGCATGCGCAGCGGAATCGACAGGGTTCGCGGCCCGGAGGGTAATCGATAGGATTTTTGGAGAGCATTGAGAGGATAGTGAGAGTCATTGCTTCCGGTCACCCAGAGCATTGGCATAGTGACTTGTGACAAATAGCTGCTCGGGTCCCACCATTCCATCCACTGTTGGGATTTCACAGGACCGAGGAGCTTCAGATTGTTCGTGAATCCTGTGTCGTCCAGCAGGAATCCACACCCGTAAACAGGAACAGCCATCTTAAATCGATGGTCGATTGCCGCTGCAATACACGTCAGATACCCACCCCAAGAAATTCCAGTGATCCCAATCCGTTCAGGATCAACTTCCGGCATCGAACGTATCAGCGAATGCGCCTGCAAAATATTTGAGATGGCATGGTAGGTCCATTGGTCGGTTTGAGGCGAATCCATCTGGTGAAACCCTCCCCATCCTGGAGGCCCGGCCCATTCGTGACGTTGCCACTTGTCATCAAAGGCTACTGGCACGCTTCCGCACAAGTCCATCGCTATGGCCACGTAACCACGAGAGACCCATAGTTTCACCCAATCCGCAAAAGCCGTGCCTCCTCCCCCGTGCACAAGGACCATGGCCGGTGCTTTTTCGCCGGGTTTTAATTTTGGAACCCCATACCATGCAAACACCCGCGTGGGTTTGCCTTGGAATGGGGGCCCCTCGAAAAAGATGGACGTTACTCCCTGCCCCACCACCTCGGCTGCGGGGAATGTTTGCGGTGGATCAGAGAGGAACTTCATATTCCATGGTGATGATTCATTTGTAGGATTCTCTTGCGCCAGTCCTTCCCCTAGACAAAGCACGAAATAGAAAAACAGGAGACAACCAACAGCCATGCGGTACGGAAAGACACCATGGACAGCCGTAATGTCAATGATTTTGCAGAAAACTCACCGCTGCGAAAAATCGTAGGATAGATACTTACAGACACGGGTTAAATGCGGGATTCCATCTGCTCCGAGGCGGCGAAATTTACAGGTAAAGGGCGTGCGGTTTTGCGGGATAACGATCCCGTCGATAAAAAATCTCTTTTCACATTGGTTGGTCCATGGACTCCTATCATGGACACTCTGTGAAATGCCACGAACCCAACGAACTGCATGAATGCCACAAACGCCAAAGAAGGAGCCCAGCGGCTCTCCGTCGAAAAATTAAAAGCATGGGAGGCCCTCGAGTATGGAATGTTCATTCACTTTGGGATGAGCACATTTGAGGGGTGTGAGCTGCCGAGTGGAGACACTCCGGCCACTGTTTATGCGCCGGACAAGCTTGATGTGGACCAGTGGGTGTGTGTGGCACGCGATGCGGGGATGAAATATGCCGTACTCACGACCAAGCATGTGGCCGGTCATTGTTTATGGCCCACCAAATTCAGCGATTATCATGTTGGGAACAGTGGGAACACCACGGATGTTGTGGAGGCCTTTGTGACCGCCTGCGGCAAGCGGGGATTGATTCCTGGGCTATATTACTGTTCGTGGGACAACCACCACCGCTTCGGTTCTTTCACACCCACGGATGCGGCTGCCTATGAAAAGGAACTCTCCTCCACGAGCAGTGCCATTCATGCGGCGGTTCAACTGTCTTATACAACAAGGGAGTATCGCGATTTCCAGATGTCGCAAATGATTGAGCTGCTTACCAATTATGGCACCGTCGGCGAAGTGTGGATCGACATTCCCTCCGTGCTTCCCAGGTGTTATCGCAATGAGCTCTACAATGAAATTGCAAGGTTGCAGCCTGAAGCGGTCATCATGATGAATACGGGGATCAGTGATGGGTCCTACCTTCCCATAGACAAGGCGTGGCCATCCGATCTCATTGCCATCGAGCGTTTTCTTCCAAACAGTCATCGTGGTCACGTCCCTTGGAGAGAGATTGAAGGGAAATCCTTCTATGTGCCTGGCGAAGTCTGTGACCCCATCGGTTCCGAATGGTTCTTCACCGAAGAGGACCAGCCGCGCAGTGACAAGGAATTGTTGGGAATGTATCTTGTGAGTGTGAGCCGGGGTGCCAATTTGTTGCTGGATGTTGGCCCTGACAAACATGGCCTCATTCCTCCAAAGTATGTGGATGCCCTCCGGCGCCTTAGGAAAAACATTGACCGATTTGCTGATTAGATTTTTTCAAACGCTCCACAGATCGCAAGCTGGTGCTGTGTTAGGTGCTTTGCTTGTGTTGGGTGGGTTGCATGCAAGATGCGAATCGCCCGCGTCGACTGTTCACCGGATGTCCAATGGCATCATCGAAATCACTCTGATGGACCCGAATGCTCCCAATCGGTATTACCGTGGAGCACGCTTTTCCCCTGCCGCATTCGTGATGACAGCCACAAAAGGGGAAAATTCCTATTTGTTTTGTCCGACCGACCATGACCCGGAAATCGATGGTGCGGGTCTCGCAATGGAGTTTGATATTTTGACGAAGGGTGGCCCCCCGGGGTTTCACGAAGCGGCGGTCGGGGACGGCTATTTGAAAATAGGAGTCGGAGTCCTTCGGAAACAGGAAAAACATTACCGCTTTGAAAGGCCTCAGGAAATTATCGAGCGAGCTGTCACGACCTTTTCCTTTGCCAATGAAAAGGCCGTATTTTCTCAGAGCTGCGATGGGATCAATGGCTATGCGTATTCTCTGTCATCCACTGTGACTCTTCAACACAACGCGATCGTGATTGATCACAAGCTAACTAACACGGGACGTCGGGCCTTCAACACGGAAAATTATGCCCACAACTATTTGAGTTTCGATGGCAGCAGGACAGGACCCGGTTATACAATCACGTTCCCGTATGAGGTCAGCGAGCCAGCGGTCGAGCCGTTGCGACGGGTTGAGAAAGGCATGTTGGCCTATGTCGATTTTGTGGATGAAACGGTGAACCACAATGTGCCTTACCCGTCAGACCACACCGGCGCAAATTCTTTTGCAGTCCATCACCTCGAGTCAGGCATGAAGATTGAGGCTGTCACATCGGTTCCGGGTACCAAGACTTTTCTAAACTCCACTTCTGCCTACCTGAGTCCCGAACAATTTATCACAATTTCCCTGGAGCCCGGCCAACACGCGGAGTGGAAACGGACCTACCGGTTGGAGCCATAATCATGCGAGAGAAATTTACGTGTAAAGACACAGCCTTTTTGCGTTTGTCGTATTAGGCGGGCAGATTTGGTTGCACGTTTTTTCCCTGCACCCCACCCTATATTTTGTCACAAATCATGGCTACCATCCCCCACCTTTTTCGTATTCTCAGGTTGAGACCCGCAACCGTTTTGGCATTTGGTTTTTTGACGTCAGTGACCATCGCTGCGGAAAGCACCGGGGCTGACCCGAAGGCAGGGTGGTCACTCAGCATTCCCGCGACGGAATTCAAAAATCACGCTTTCCGCGATCCGGCCTCGCTCCAACGCATCAAGGACATCAAAAATCTTTCTGGCCGTCCTGATCCGCGCCGTAATCCGACCGAGAAAGGGCGTGGCCGGATCCAAGGCTGGGTGGATTACGAATTCGAAGTCCCAAAAACTTCTTGGTATGAGATCTCAATCGATGATCAGGCAAGGGAAAATCAGTTTTTTGTCAATGAGACGATCCAACTGACGCCGGGAGCCGGTCAAAAAGCCGGCAGTGTGTGGCTTGAGAAAGGGACACACACGCTTCGTTTGGAGAAGTATCAATGGCGGGGGTTTGGTCCGATCCATGAAATTGTGATTCGGGAGGTCACGGATGAGAACCTTGAGAACACCCTGCGATGCCACCCTGAGACCAACCACACGGTGTTTCGAAAAGGCGAAGCGCTTCCGCTCAGAGTCCACGCCGGAACACGCACGACGACATCGGAGCTGACGGTTCAGGTTCAGAACAAACAGAGTGGTGTGGTGATCAGCAACCATCAGATTGCGATTGCACCTTCAGACAAGCCGGAGACCCTCCTTGAACAAGTCCCCCTCACGGCCGAGGGAATCTTTCAGGTCCGTTTTCTTGAGAGGGGCAAACCCATCTCTGACGAAAACATCGCGCCGATTGATGTCGTGGTGGTGGACACAACCCCTGTATCGCCGTCCTTGAAGGATGTGACCCGCGACCTGGTCGAGGAGATTGACGTGGTGAGTCGTGAGCCGGACTTCAGCAATGGTGAGGCGTCCCGCATTGTGGAGCGGCCTTTTGGGAAATACCGGGAATCCGGCGATGTCGGCTATTTGCAGAACATGAATGCGGAGAAGCCCAGCTGGTTTTCTTACAAAGTCAAACTCCCGGACCTCGAGGGTCCTTACATGGTGGAGGTGGATTTTCCCGATGACGCCTACCGATCGATGATGGTGCAGATTCGTCAGGGTGTGCCGGAAATCGGAACGGTGGATCATTTTCCATACTCCACGGGAATCGGCGTGGATGCCGGTGGTGAGTTTGCCCTCTCTCACGAGATGAACACGCTTTCTTTTTTCATTTGGCCCACTGGTCGGGATTGGAGGGTCACCCTCATCACCCCGCAGGACGGATCGCGCGCCGCCGCTTCCAGAATTCGAATTTACAAAGTCACAAGTCCGCTTCACCCAACACCCGGCTACGAACCCAATGGCCGACCCTTTGTACAATGGTATGAAGAAGGCCTGTCCTATTTGACGGCTTTCGGAGGTTCACAAAATTCTATTCCTGACATCGTCCGCGGCACGGATCAATGGCTGAAGACCTCAACGTTCATGGGTGCGAACATGGTACTGCCAACTGTGGCGGTCTATCAGATGGCCATGTATCCGTCTTTTTACAATCGGGATTTTAACCAGCCAACGACCTTCGACATTGTCCGTCTGATCTTGTTGTTGTCAGAAAAATATGGCGTCAAGATGGTGGCTGGTTTTGCTCCCGAGGCGCGGGAAGTGGGCTGGCTTTCCGGCAAACCGCCGGAAGAAGCTCCCAACATTCTGCGGAGCAAAACCGGAGCATTTCCTGAAGCTCCCCGGCGCGGTTACAACCCGGCTCATCCTTTGAATCAAGAGTGGTATCTAGCGATGTTGCGGGAATTCGTTGAGCAATACCGAGACTTGCCTGCTTTTCAAGGGATTGCGCTTCGCGTGATGGAGTGGGCGAATCCGGGGCTGATCAATTTCCACTCGCTGGATTGGGGGTACGATGATTTTACGGTGGCCCTTTTTGAAAAAGAGACCGGCATCCAGGTGCCGGCAGACCCTGCCGACCAAGAACGCTTTGCGCAGCGAGCGGAATGGTTGCTGAAAAATAAACAGACCGAGTGGATTCAGTGGCGGTGTGACAAGGTCACAGACTTGTATCGTCGCATTGTGGAAATGGTTCGAAGCGTGGATCCAAAGCTTGAGGTTTTCACTGATGTGTCTCCTCCAGCGGATCGACTGCCGGGCATGGGCGTCGATCTTAAGGCACTCGGTCAGTTGGAGGGCCTCACGATTATTCAGGGCAACCACAGGTATGGAAGAAACAAAAAGTTACTAGCGCTTCAGGAGATGCGGGATCGCCTGATTGATCCGGATTTCCTCATCAAATTCAAAGAGGCCGGAGCTGGGAGCAATTTTTTCTTCACCCAAGCCTATGTCGAGGCCACGAAGGTGGTCACGCCCAACGAACAACTTGGGTATCCGGCGAATGCCCCCCATGGCTGGATGTCCGGAGTGTCCAATCCTGTGGGACCCCAGGTTAATGAACGGTGGGCACTGGCGCTGGCTGAAACCGACGCCCAATTGCTTGGAGATGGAGGAAACTCCAACACCCTCGGCCAACCCCTAACCCGCCGGTTTGTCCAAGAATACCGTCAGCTGCCAGCGGTGACCTTCACACCTCGGCCCGATGCCCGAGATCCTGTTGCTGTGTGGGAGACCACGATCGGGGAAGAACGTTGGTTCTACGCCGTCAACCGTGAGCGGTTTGCCATTCCAGTCACCATTTCCATGAGCTCGGTGGATCAAGTGACGCGTGTCATCGATGGCACCTCAGCCGATCTTGTGGACAATGCGATGAGCCTGTCCCTTGCGCCTTATGAAATGCGGCTTTGGAAAACGGCCGCTTCCAACAATATCGAATCGATATCCGTCCAAGTGCCGGCAGAGGCGATTGAAATGGTTACCGCGCAGGTGGCATGGCTTGCCGAACTTGACCAAGCCATTGCTAACGGCACCAGCTCCTCCAAAATCTCGTCCACGGAACAGGCTCACCTTCGCGAGCAATTGGCGCGTGCCCAAGCAGCCCTTGGGCGCGGGCATGTGCGAACCGCAAGATCCTTTTTGGAAAACGCGACTCTCCTGGAGCTTTACCAAAAAATTGATCGATATCCACCCGCACTGCGCGACGATGGCCAAGACGTCAAATAATCCCCGATGAAAGCCCTTATTTCTACCGGTCTTGCGGGGCTCCTGATTCTTTCTGCATGGGCAGATTCCCCGTCCCCGCTGTTTGATGTCGAGGATTTTAAGTCACTGCCACCCGACGTCAAAGTCCTTTCTGAAACGGTGGAGGAGGGTGTTATTGTGCGCGAACTCACATTTGCCGGGGCTCCCTTCAATGGTGATCCCACACGCATTTACGCTTTTTTTGTAATCCCAGCGGGGCCGGGCAAATTCCCCGGGGTTCTCCAAATCCATGGGGCGGGTCTGGGAGTTCTGCCAAAAAAACATGCTCTGTTCTACGCAAAGAATGGATTCGCCTGTCTCTCGATGGATTGGGCCGGCCCGGCAACAGATCGGAAAAAACCAAGGACACCGCCATTTTCAGAATTTATCAGTCCGGGGAGCATGGCAAAAAAGCAAGCCGACAATCGCTTCTCCATCCATGGCGTCGAAGTTGACACCATCACCAATGGAGTTCGCTTTGCACTCAGAAGCCTTGAATTTCTCCGCAATCAACCCGAGGTGGACCCTGAAAACCTGTTTGTGTCCGGCACGTCGGCGGGGGCGCATTTGACCCTGCTTCTCCTCGGACACGACGAATCTATCAGAGGCGCTTCCGTAAAATACGGGAGTGCGTTTATTCGTGATATGCCCGGATACTTTGGGGGTTACTTCGGTCCACTTTCGTTGTCACCCCCCGCAGAGCAGGACGCCTGGCTGGCCTCGCTGGACCCCAAGCACCGCCTGTCCTCGATTCGATCCAACGTGCTCATGCTGTCGGGAACTGATGATATTTTCTTTTGGATGCCGGTGGTTTTGAAGACATACCGCGAGCTGCCTCCACCCAAACATTTGATCATGACTCCGAATGACAATCACACCCTCACCGGGGATGAGACGATGCCGATGCGATACTTCCAAAGTGTGTTGGGGCTTGCTCCTCCCTTCCCGACGGCTCAGACCCCCATGCTTGCGGAGGAAAAGGGGGAATCGACCTTGCAAACACAAATCACCAGCGAGGCCACGGTTGCCGCCGTCTCTTTTGTGGTGAAACGCATGCCACTCTCACAATTTCGTTGGAAGGAGGCTCCCCCATGGGATGTCATTCCCGCGGTTTCGAATGGCGAGGCTTGGGTGGCGACGATCCCCGCGCTGGAGCCCGGCGAACAACTCGTGGCCTATGCACAAGTCGAGGACACTTTGGGGCGATTGGAGTCGTCGGACACCCGTGAGGTGCCGGAATTTCCTAAATGGCGGGGCCTGAAGCAAAACGTGGTTCAGGAGTAGACGGACACTTCCATGGGAGCCTCATGAGCCCCTTGCATGTAACCCGGAAGCGCTTTCACGACCCGCCCGGTGGAATCGCTGAAGTAAAGCCTTGAAGGGGATGGACGCCTGGCATGCCCATCCACCCAGAAAGCACTGAAGTCCGGATGGGCATTGACCGGTCTTCTGGGGTGGGAGTGATTGAAGGGGCTGTCCTTGGTGAGAATTCGCACACGTCGCCATGGTTGCCCGATAGAAGACTGCTCCCATAGCTCAACCTCTCCACCTGTGTTAAATTTCTGAGGCCCCTGCGCAGAAGTGCCAATGATTGTGCGCGATCCGTCCGCGTTCAAATACAGGCTCCCCATATCATAATTGTGGTCGCTTTCCAGGATCCGTTCAAAGAGCCATTCCCCGTTCGCAAAAGTCGCAATCTGCCAAGTTTTTGCTCCGCTCTCAGGACCCGGCCTCCACGATTTTGACGTCACGAAGTGAATGTGGGGCTCCCCGTTCTGATCCAAAACCATATCCTTAATATAACAAAGCAATCCCTCGGCTTCAAAATCCCGAACCAATGCGGCATGGTGAATGTTCTGGACAGGGAGTTCCAACACTCGCCCACACGCCGTCGTCCACGTTTGACCAAAATCAAGAGACTTCATAAAATAAAGGTTGGTGCGAGCCTCCAACCCTCCCTGCGCAGGATGAAAATCGAAAGTCGAGGCCACCACGCCATCACGTTCCGCTGTCACTTGATAGTGCCCCCGCTCGAGACATCCCAGGCAAACTGATTCCCCCATTGTCCGGCCATCCGGGCTGTGCCGGTAGAAAATCCCACGATCCGCTGACGGATCCCCGTCGGCAGCATATTTGGTGTGGAAGAAGGAGAGACCCCTCTTCTTGGTCCACCAGACCTGCGGGTAAGCAAACAGATCTTCATGGAGCGTGACAAACCGTTCGATACTGAAAGGCTTAGTGCTCCGATGAACGTATGAGGGAGTCGTCCAGTGCCCGTGCGAAGGGGAAAAAACCCAGAGATAGCCTTCGTCATCAATGCTAATCACGGGATTGTCATGAGGATCCGCCGTCCATTTGTCCAAAAGAATCGTGGGGTGTGGAACGGTCTCTGTCTTGTGATCATAATAGCTCACCATGTGAAGCAACTCACCAGGCCCACAATCCCACCGGGGACCCCTCGAATCCGCCTCCAAATAACCCTCGGATGTGGCTCCTCCCCAAACAAAAAAGGTTTTCTCCACCTCGGGGGCATACACAGCAAACGGAGCGTTCTGCACCGGATAGGTGCCCAGCCCACCTGAATACTTGTAAACATATTCATCGCCGGTGGTCGATTGGCCCCACCAAATGCCACGATACCCATCGGTTTTTGTGCAGAAACAAGACTGCTCTTGCGGAGAGGTCATACATCGCCCCTCCCGCGAATTCACGCTGATCGCAGGCGGTTGATGAAGACGATCCCCCCATTGATCCCACGCGGCCCTGTCTTGAATTTTTCCGCCCATAAACACAGTGAAAACTAGAAAGCCTCCCGCCTTCTTCATCAACCCCAAGGGATCTTTACATGTAAATTCTGCTTGCCACACGGTTTCCGGCGGGTTGGATTTCGGGGTAGCCCCCATGAAGACCCCTCCCACCATGCAGCACATCGCCGATGCGGTTGGTGTTTCGCGAATGACTGTCTCGCTCGCCATGCGAAACAGTGCCGATGTTTCGGTGGCGCTGGGGGAGCGCATCCGTGCTGTTGCCAAGGAAATGGGCTATCGGCCCAATCCCCTGGTTTCCGCCCTCATGGCCCAACGGGCGGTTCGCAAATCGGAAGGGGCGGTGTACCCCATGGCCCTATTGAACACATCAGGTGATGAGGCCGCCCTGCGGCAGACGGAATTTTACGGGGCCATGATCACGGGGATCGAGGAGCGGTGTGCCGAACTCGGCTATCATGCGGAAATGTTTTCAAATTCAAGCGATAAGCCCATTGCCAGTGATCGGCTGCACCGCATTTTTCGTGCGCGAGGCATCCGTGGGGTGATTGTCCTGCCGGTCAGATCCGACCGTCCGATTCTTGATTTTCCGTGGGAACATTACAGTGCTGCCACCCTGGGACACACCCTCCACCATCCCGCGCTGAATCGAGCGGCTTCTGACCAATACGGAAATTCGTGGTTGGCCTTGGAGTGCGCTGAGACCTTGGGTTACCGACGCCCCGGTCTGCTGCTCAGCGAGGATGCCAATGTACGGACCAATTACCAATATGTCGCGGCCTATCTTGCTTTTCAGCGGTACCGACCAAAAATTGCAACCATCCCCCCCTGCCACCACTCCTTCGTTGGTCATGAAAAAGCCATTTCCGCGTGGATCAAGCGTTACCGCCCGGACGTTTTGCTGGCTTTGGGTGATTCCCGTAGCGAAATTGCCAAACTGGGCTTCTCCGTGCCCCACGACATCGGCTACCTCAATCTCAATCTCACCGAGTCTCAAATGGATATCTCTGGCATCGACCCCCAGATGCCATTGGTGGGCCGAGCGTCCGTGGACCTCGTCGTCGCCCTCATGCACCGCAACGAATCAGGCCCCCCCCAACACCCAAGAACCACGTTGGTGGCCGGCCAGTGGAACGCTGGCAGTACCTCGCAAATGCTTCGATGACCACTTCTTTACAGGTAAAAGTTGGAAAGGGTTGATCAAAGCCCGGTATGGGTCAAATTGAGGCGTCTTCACAGGACTTCAATCATCAACCCCTTACCCTCATCATGAAAAAAATCCTTATCCTTCCATTTCTGGTTTGCAGCGCCCAGATCCTCAACGCCCAAGTCATCACAAATTTCTCAAGTGATTTTAACACGGGGCCGACGGCAACGGCCCTCGCAAACTACAAACAAGCAGACGGATCGACTTCGACCCTGAATTGGGGTGCCACGGCAGGAACCGGGGGAACCGGGGGTGTCCTTTTGGGCGCAGGTTCCATCAATAATTTCTATCGTATTGGAACTGGCAACACACAGACAAACTTCGATTTTGGTTCCCTCGCCGTTGGCGGCACCTACAGCACCTCCATCGATTTGCGGATAAACACATCCGTGAATGATTTGACCGTTGCGACCTTTGGTTTCACGACGAATAATGCTGCGGGAACTCTCACATCACCGGGAGTGAACGTTGCAGGCGGCATCGTCCGTAACAACAGCGCCAATTTCCAATTGAGGATGCGAAGTGATTCCGCGAATGTGGCTGATTTGCTTTTCGCCCAAAACACATTGACCTCTAACAACTGGTATCAAATCACCTTGGATTTGACGAAAAATGCAACAGCCGGCCAATTTGCCTATGATTTGACCTTGTGGTCGCTTGGAGCAAACGGGACGTCCACCCCAACAATCTTTAATGATGGCATCAAGGACATCCGCTTGACGGGCACGCTGACCAATGTGCCGTTTTACTCCACAGGCGTGGCGCAGTGGGCTATTGATGCTCGGAACACAGCAGGCAACACCGGTATCACTGCGCTTGATAATTTTAATGTGGTTCCCGAGCCCAGCACCGGGTTGTTGATGCTTGTTGGTTTGGCCGCCCTTGCAGGCCGTACGCGCAAACGGCTCAATTCATAAGGTTATCATTCCTGTAACAATTTTAAGGTCTTAAGAAGACCGGAAGTCCCATGTTGCCCTCCTTGAACAATCAGCCATGCCATGGTTCGACTCGTGCATTCACTCTTGTCGAATTGCTGACGGTTCTTGCGGTGGTCGCAATCCTGGCGGCACTTGGTTTTCCAGCTTTGGGATCATTTATGAAGCGGGCGGATGAGACCAAATGTGTCTCAAACTTGCGGCAGATGGGAGCCGCGATCGCGTCCTATGCGGCAGAAAATAACAACGAACTCCCAATCAACAATAGTCCCACCAAAGGCATCCGTTGGTACATCATGCTGAATCCTTATCTTGGAAAATCGACCTCCGCAGACGCAGAGGGGTGGAGGGCGCCTTCAATCTTTATTTGTCCCGCCAACGATCCCAAAACCCCCGGCAGCGGAAAATACAAAATTTGGGATGACTACGGCTACGCCTGCAATTTGGCGCTGATGCCTCGCATCAGTGGCGAAACCTATTTCCCCGGCCAACCGGTTCGTCTGTCATCGATCAAGGGACGTCGGGTTTTGGTTGCGGACACAGGCACAAATCGAAGCCAGTATCTGATGTCCGCCTCGACACAGTTGCCATATGGCGGCCAACCCCTGCGCGGTCACATCCACCGGGGGGGCTTGAACATGCTTTGGAGCGACTTTTCTGTGTCATGGGAGAAGGCGGAGGAATTTATCAGTGCCGATGGGGCAAAAGTCAGCTGGTATTGATCTCGTGAAACCATTGCGCACTCTGCGGGTTCTGCCTTCGTGTTTTGCGGGGGCATTGATGGTATCTTTTTTCATAGCAGCCCACCCTGTGCTCGCTGAGCTTCAGTTGGATGAGGCCATTCCTTTTGTTGCTGAGGATTTCGAGGGAACCGATTCTGCCATGAAACCCTGGATCATCTATCCTCGTGGTGAGGAGCCCACAAAAGTGTGGTCGATGCAGAATGCGCGAATCGCCCCGCTTGGGGGTGATGCCAGACTTAGTATCCTTAACAACGTGGACCCTGACTCCGAAATTGTTTGGAAAATTGTGACGCCAGAGGGCACCCGCATCGCTTCGTTTGTTTGGGGAGTATCCCATGTGTTTTTGGATAGCCCCGCCTCCTCGATGGCACATTTTTCATGGGAATACAGCCTTGATGGAAGCAAGTGGGTGGAATTTTTTACCATAGCTAACCGCAAAAATGCCGGCGGGTCTCCAACCATTTTGACCAATCAAGAATATCCCGTGGAAATCGATTCGCCCTCATCCAATGTCCTTTTCATCCGGGCAAGAAATACGGAAAAGGAAATCACCGGAGCAACCAGCTACTTCGCCGTGTTTAGTGTCTTTCCAAATGGTGGGGAATCGTCGTCCTCCTTTGTTTCTGTCACACTTGCCAAATAACCGCGATGTCTCTCCTTCGGCACGTCAGCCGGAGGCTGAACCAATACGCCGACCGCGGTGGCTGATCCTGACGGGCGTCCTAATCCTCCTGGGCTTTATGTGGTTCTTACTAATGGAACTTTGGCCGCTTTCCCAGGTGGCTCCCCTCATTGATGCGCAGAATCGCATCGTGGTTTATCACGGGGTGAATGTGTCAAATCACGCCAAATCCGCCAGGGACTTTGTCCCGGAGTGGAGCTACGACGATTACAAGAAACTTCATGATCACGGTTTTAACATGGTGCGGTATCTGGTTTTTTGGGAAGGCATCGAGCCGGAGCGTGGCCGGGTGAATCACGAATACCTGACCAAAACGCTGACGCGAATTGATTGGCTGGCAGAGATCGGCTTTGATGTGGTGATTGACCTTCACCAGGACCTCTTTGCAAGAAGGTTCAAAGGGAATGGGTTTCCAGATTGGATTGTGAATGATGGAGGAGCCCCATTTCATCCGCAGGTTCCATGGTTCAGAAACTATTTGGAGCCAGCTGTGCAGAACGCATTTTCGCACTTCTGGCAAAGCAAGGAGGATCAGGCCGCCTACATCCAGATTGTCCGGCTGCTGCTCGAATCCCTCGATGACCGGCCAAATGTGATCGGGCTGGATATTATGAATGAACCCTGGCCGGATCGCCTCTTTGGTTTTGAGGCCGGACCGCTCACGGATTTTTACTCAGCTGTTGCAAGCATGCATCAGGAGCGTGGTTTCAGAATTCCGCTGTATTTTTCACCTATGCTACCCACAAACGCCGGCTTTAACAGCAGCCTGCGCATGGCCCCGACAGCGGGCAGCATCTATGCTTTCCATTATTATGATCCTGCTGTGGACATGGGCGGATCCTATGGTTTGCTTAACAAATTTTGGATGCGAAGGACCATCCGGCAGCGCGTGCGAGAAGCCGCCCGCATGAACATCCCAGCCATTGCAGGAGAATTTGGAATCCAAACAAACACGCCGGGGTTTTCTCATCATCTTAAAGATTTTATGAATGTGACCGAGGACTATGGCATCGGTTGGGCCTATTGGTCCTATGACAAAGGGAGCTTTGGGTTTTTGAAAAATGATGGTTCTCCGGGACCTGCGATGGAGATCCTCACCAAACCCTATGCACAGCGAATTGCGGGAAGAGAACCGAAGATCCGACGCGGCGAGAATTTCTTTGAAATCTCGTATCAGCCCCTGACGACAAAAGCGCCGACGCTCGTGTTTATTCCCTCTGATTTGAAAAATGTCAGCATCAATGGAGAGCCTCAGTTATCGGACCATGGCCCGATTTTCAAGTATTGGAACCAAAAGAGCGGAGAAACTGAACGCGTCAGGGTTCAGTGGGATTAAACCAGCCTGAGCCGTCAAGTGATCTGTTAAATGCTTCAAGGGCGCGGGCATCCTTTGGTGCAGACATCTGAAAAGAGGTGGCGCAAAAGGCTGTGGGGGGTTACTTTTCCCGTCATGCAAAACGATTGGGATATTAAGTCACGCGCGCATCAATGCTCAAAGACCGGGCAGGAATTTGCGGAGGGGGACTTTTTTTTCACCCTGCTCTTCCGTGAGGCGGAAGGGTTTCGGCGGGAGGACTTGTCAGAAGCGGCTTGGGAAGAGCGCAATGAAAACATTCAGCCCTTTTCGTTTTGGCGCTCGAAATATGAGCCCCCGACGCCTCCTCCACCAGAAGCCCTGAAGAAGGACGATGCCGAGAGCTTGCTCCGCAGTCTGCTGGCCGAGGGCAGCCCGGCAACGGCCAATGCGGCGTATATTTTGGCCCTCATGCTTGAGCGCAAGAAGGTCCTTGTCCCAGTGGAATCCACTGAGCCGGACCTGTTGGTTTATAACCATGCGGCCACTGGCGAGACGTTTGTTGTTCGCAACCCAGCGCTCTCTTTGGACCAAATCCCGGATGTTCAGCGCGAGGTGTCCGAACTTCTGGCCGGCAGCTTGCCGGCATGAACTCTACCAACGGTGCGGGGGATGACCCGTCAGGGAAATTATCCCCCCCCTTGTTTCTTGCCCCAATGGCCGGGGTCACAAACACCGTCTTTCGTCGGATTTGCCAGGAGATGGGAGCGGATGTGCTTACCAGCGAGTTTGTCTCCGCGGATGGGATCATGCATAAAAATCCGCGTACGCGGTTTTATATTGAGTTTCACGAATTGGAGCGTCCTTTGGGGATTCAGCTTTTTGGGGGAGACCCCGAACGCCTCGCTGAAGCCGCTCGCGTTCTCATTGATTGGGTTCACCCCGACTTTTTGGACCTCAATTTTGGGTGCCCTGTTAATAAGGTGGTCAGTAAAAATGGGGGTTCTTCGCTGCTTAGGGATTGTCCGCTGCTTGGTCGGGTCGCGTCAGCTGTCGTCAAAGCCGCCGGCTCGGTCCCCGTCACCGCCAAAATCCGCATTGGCTGGGATGACCAATCCATCAATGCCACGCAAACCGCTTCTATTCTTGCCGGGGAGGGCATCACCCGCATCGCGGTTCATGGTCGCACTAAGGCACAGGGTTACACCGGTTTGGCCAATTGGGATGTGATCGCTGATGTGGCCGCCGCAGTTTCCGTGCCGGTGATCGGGAATGGTGATATCCGAACTGGCGAAGAAGCCTTAAACCGATTTCGCAACAGCGGGGTCGCAGGCCTGATGATTGGCCGCGCAGCCATGGCGAACCCGTGGATTTTTTCAGAAATCCGCGCGACCGTTGCTGGTCTCCCATTTTTGCAGCCCACTCCAGAGGACCGTTGGAGTCTGATCCTCCGTCATTGTCGCGAGGAAGTCGCATGGCGAGGGGATGAACTTTCCGCCATGAAGTCCATGCGAGCGCGGTTGATGGCCTACACGCGGGGAATGCCCGGTGGTCCACGCCTCCGCGAACGCCTGGCCCGCGTTGCAAGCCGTGGTGAGTTGGAGGATATCGCGGCGGTGGCTTTGAGAGGCGCTGCTCCCGAAATCTGTTCCGCCTCCATGACGGAATAAAAGGGAAATTCAGGTCTCGACGCTCCCCAAGGTGGATCGTGACCTTCGGGCGCGATGGGATACCCGGGCGGCGAAGCCGCGTCGCAGGAACCAGAAAAAGTCGGCGTTAGCCCTACCAACGAAATGCTATGCTGCGACTTTCTGGGCGGCTTTCCGTTCTGGATGCTCAAACGCCCCGGCATACTGCTCGAGTTCGCGATGCGTCATCCCCAGGGCTTGGCCCATCTTCCGCCAATCCGAGAGGGCGTGTTCGATTTCTCCCAGATATTGCCTCGCCCGTTGGTGGGAGATCCGGAAATAGGCGGTCACTGAGAGAAGAGCTTCAATGGTGGCCTCGGGACCGGTTTCCTCTTCCCTCTCGACCGCGCGGGTCGCGGAAAGAATCCGGCTCAGCTCCAGAAAAGGCGGAGCGCCTGTGCCGCCATTTTCTGCGGGTCGGCAGAAAGTTCCCGTCTCGTCCTGGAAACGCAAAGCCCCAACCCGTCCGGTATCACTGACCGCCAGAAGAAAATCCAACGCGTCAAGTTGAACTGCTTCCGGTTCTTTACCAGACCTCCTGCTCGCTTGACGTCGTTTGGCATGAGCCCGCAGAATCACGCGTTTCGCCCAGCCATCGGGTTCTGTATCGGCGACTGCGGCGTGAAACACCGAGCCGTTCCCGGATTTCCGATGAAACTGGACGCCTGCCACCAAGGGAAGCCCGGGTTCCAGTGCAAAACGATCTGCTGCACCCAGCCAGGATTCCTCATAAGCAAACGCCGCACGTTCCCTCGCACCCACCCCCTGATAATAAAGAGTGCCCACCCTCCTGGCCTCCTGCCCGAGATAGACCGCAATCTCACGCTTCATAGCGGTGTGGGGGATTTCTTGATGCGGACACGTTTCGGCAGTCGGTCTTCATCCAAAAGAAGCCCCTGATCGTCGTTCCTCACGTCCGCCAACCCGCCAAACACCGTGCCAAAACCCAGGACAAACATGGCCATTGCGTAAGCCCCCAAGGCCACGGTGGCGTCTCCTTTCTCGATCCGAGAATACGTGCTTTTGGAAACACCCACACGCTCCGCCATCATTCCCACCGTGAATTGACGCTTCCGTCGGGCCGTGGATAAGTCCCGGCCAAATTTGACCAAGGATCGACGGAGTGGGGCAGGAAGAACGTCTTGGAGTGCAGAGCGCATTAGTATTTATGTATGAATTATTATTATGTATTAAGGTTTATATATGAGTCTTACTAAAAGCCGTCAAGAATTTTTGAACATTGTTTCCGACCTGATCCGAAACCCCGCCGGACGGGTTGCGGCTCGAATTGAAATGGTGGGTGAAACACTTGAGGGAAGTTCGAAAAACCGCCAACTGTGTGCTGAGCAATGCAAGTCTATCATATCGGTCAGTCGGCTTCTTCAGCCAGTCAAAACAGGAAATGAAAAACAGGAAATGAATTGAGCAGACTACGGCTTTGCCGTATATTTGCTTTCGTATGAGCATCGTCACCAGACCACGCAGCGAAAAGGAAGTGGACAAGATCGTAGCTGTCATCAGCCGTGCGAGGAAGGAACTGGTGACCTCGAAGGAGAAAGCTCGGCGGTTTTTAATTAAAAACGGCTACATTACCAAGAGTGGCAAACTGACAAAGCGTTACGGCGGGTAATGCGAACCCCCACATGGGTCTTGGGCTATCACGGATGCGATCGTGAGGTCGGAGAAGCGGTGCTCGCTGGAAAAACGGAGCTTTTAGGGAGTGAGAACGATTGGGACTGGCTGGGGACAGGCATATACTTTTGGGAGAACAGCGCAAAACGCGCTTTGGAGTGGTCGAAGTATGCAAAGCAGCACCCGGAATTTTTCCGTGTGCCGGTGAAAACCCCATTTGTTGTCGGTGCGGTCGTAGATCTTGGCAATTGTCTCGATCTGTTGGAAGCCTCATCGATTCGTATCGTGAAGCGGGCACACGAGGAGATGCGCGAGGTTTTTTCGACCGCCGATTCCGCGATGCCCACAAATGCAGGAGGAAAACCAGATCGTGTTATGCGGCGGCTGGATTGCGCAGTAATCAACTTTGTCCACGACACGCATGCGCGGCGAAAAGAACCTCCCTTTGATTCGGTCCGCGCCGTTTTCGTCGAAGGCAAATCACTTTACGATGGCGCTGGATTTCATGCTCGCACGCACATTCAAGTCTGCGTGCGACGGTCCTCGCAAATCATTGGCTACTTCCGGGTGAAGAATCGCCGATGATCACGCCACTTCGCTCAAAACTTTCTGCGGCAAGTCAACGAGGAGTTCCGCGAGCTGTTCATCGAAGGTTGGATTGATGCCGCCTATATTGCCGAAGCCTCTTTCATCCTTCAATACCCGCTCACGCCGGTGAGGCGTCAGACCACCTCGCCCAGATCTTCGTGAATTTTTACTAGATTGGTGCATTTTACTGGGGAGTAAAAAAGCCATTGGTGAGCTGTTTCTCACTCCATTTTATCTTCACTGTAAGGTGGGAGTGCCTGGAGCCCACGCCGTGATCGGGTGTTCCCGTCGATCCTTGGAGATCGCCTTTTTGATTTCCCAAGGGATGTTGAAATATTCCATTTTCACTGAGTCCAACGGTTGGAAAACAAAGCGCAGCGTGTTCGACTGGGAGCCCGTGCTGGTGCGAATCACGGCATCGACCTCCACGGTGGTCGTCCTGTCCGTGTTCGGTTCCCCATTGAAGATCTTTGCGGCCTTCCGCACGGCCACGACTTCGTTGCGAAACTCGCCGGGTTTGAAAAGCGGGGAGCCGCGCATGTCCCTCGCGCCGAATGTGAAGGTCTGACCATTGGCGAATCGGAAGCGGTACTCCCTGATGTCAAAGCGCTGGTGCTGCCCCTCGTGCCCGAAGGCGGCAATTTCCAGGCGGTAGGGACCGTCCAAGCTCACCGCACCGGCACCCACCACCATGGCGGAAAGCGCCAGTGCCGGACCCTTTCCTGGCCCTTCTGCAACCAGCTGGCCTTCGAAGGCCGTGCCGTCCTGCACAATCCGAACGGGAGCGTATCCCTTCTCGGACGTTCGCATGACCATGCACGAGGACATTGCGAGAGCCAGAGGGAGGGGCAGGAGCCGCAAAACAAGACGGAAATTTTTATCCCCATCGAAAAACCATCTTAAACCATGAGCGAGGGAGCGCTCGGGGTTCCTTGCGGATTCGCGGGGGTGACCCGCGGACTCGCCCGCTCGTGCTACGGTCGGGAATTTTCGGGAGTCCATAAGTTTGGTCGGGATGGTTGCGTATCACGACATCCAGTTCTTAACCTGAAGATCCGGCACCCGCGAGAATTCCCGAGTGTTGGCGGTGACAAGTTCCGCATGGATTGACAGGGCATGCCCCGCAATGAGGGTGTCGTAAGGCCCGATCCCTTGCCCCTTCTGCTCAAGGTGGGAACGGATTTTTGCCGACTGGATCGAGGCTGGTTCATCGAAGGGAAGCACTGCGAATGGTGCCAGCACATCCTCAAGAAATCGCTCATTCTTCTTGGGTTCACGGCTTTTTTCCACCTCGACACGGAGTTCATAAACCGTGACCGTGGAAACCCCGATGGATTTTGTGGGGCGCAAGCGAACCCGCTCCGTGATGCGTGGATTGCCACGCAGCAGAGCGATAAAAATGTTTGTGTCCAGCAGGGTTCGGGTCATGGAAAAATATCTCCACGTGGATCAGGAGCCTCTGGTTGGTTCCGTTCATCCCCCTCCCACAATCCGGCCAATCCCGCCACGCCCCGCTCAAATCGCGACCAAGCATCCTCCTCCGGCGTGATAACAAGGCTCTTTCCCTTGCGCTCAATACGCGCCGTTTGACCCGGAAGCCGGAATTTTTTTGGCAGGCGGATCGCCTGGCTGTTCCCACTCGTGAAAACTCGTACCGTATCAACGTTCGTGGTCGCCGGTTTCATATATACGGAAGGATATACCGAAGGGCCCGGTCGTCAACCGGGTTCTCCGGTAGGACTGGCCCGCAGAGGAATTCCGCCCACGCCAACGCAAAGGATATCATCATCGCGCGTATGCGGAAATTCATCCACCCCGTCTCACGAACGGCCCGCAAACTGACGGGCTTCTTGAACAACCACCTTCATTGAAATAGTGCCCCACGCCAAGTGCGGGCTGATCCGTGAGCATCCCTGCCATGCGGTCACCGGGCTTGAGCTTCGCCCTGCTTGATGACCAACGGAGCCCCAAGATCGGTAAGGCGTTGCCGAAGTTCGATGAGAGATTCCCGGATAAAATCCCAGTGACGGGCGTCCGAGTCTGGAGCGGAAAGAACGGTTTCTTGCACAATGAAAAGGGGAAGCACGCGCCCGCTATCTTTCCGAGAGGCTTTCTCTGCTTCCCAAAGCGCGGCATGGTCGAGCACTCGTAGATCCCGTTTGAACCATACAAAGATGGATCGGTTGAATTCTTCTTGTCTTCATTTCTCTCTTTGAGGAACGAAGCCCCACAAACTGAAGGAACAAAAACCTGGAAGATGTCCTTCTTTTGTCCCTTGCTCTCTGGGAGATGAGTTTGGTGGAGTCGAATGCAGGGTCTAACTAAGTTTTGTTTGTCACAAGTGAGGTGGGGAGGCAGAGCGGAGCGAGTTGGCTACGGCTTGTGATTTCGAGTTTTTCGAAAATGTGGCGGAGGTGGGTACGTACCGTGCTGCGGCTGATGTTCAGCTCAGCGGCAATGGCGTCATTCGAAATGCCCTGGGCTGCACGCAAAGCAACTTCTCGCTCTGCGGGGGTCAACCGGGCAAGCGTCTGCATGGGTTCTCCGACGTTGTCTCCGGCTGGGAGAAAGCTGAATTGGATCAGGAATTGGGGCCGTGAGAATTCGGATCCATCGGGATCCAAAAGCTTGACGGTCGCTTGCGCGCCTGGCTGCTGCCCGTGCGAGATCAACCGACGGCGGGGGGCTTCCGTTGTGGTTTTGTCGATGATTGATTGTTCGCGCGCCTCACCAATCTCCCGACAGACAACAGCAATGTCTTCGGGCAGTTCGAAGGTGGGTTTTAAAGAGCGTGCGGCAGCTGCGCCCAATCTCCAGACCGCGCAGGCCTCCGCAGCAGCGGGGTTGTGGTATCGAAGCGACATGTCCCAATTCAAGACAGCTGTCGGTATTGGGGAATTTTGGGTGGATATTTCCATGGAACGCCGCGCGACACGTTCCCTATCAAAAAGAATCACTCGCCGAATTGCCGTTTCGAAATGGGGGTGAAGCTCTCCGAGCAACGCGATTTCTGCGTCAGTGAAGTCTCCTTGCTCGGCTGTACGATTCTGACTGAACTGCCCAAAAAATCGGTCCCCATCCCAGAAGAACATGGCTGCGGAGTAGCGCCAGCCCTCGGGTTTCATGAACTTGCGGTAAAAGGGGGTGAGCCTAAGTAGAAGGAAGGGAACTTGGTCGCTCATTCGAGAAACCTTTAACCCCACAAATCGCGAGACCACTTTTTCCAGAGGAGCAACTTTATTCAGCCGCTCCCAATAATCGGATTCGTCGGGAACGGGCAGGGTGGTGCGGAGCATGAACGGCTTTGTCCCCACAGTGGCCAACCCTATCAAGTAATGATAAGCTGGCATGGCCTCTCTCAGCAGTGCCGTCCCCGCCCGCCATAGAGACTCTCCATCCACGGCCGCGTGCAGTGCCAGAAGATGGGGTGCCAAGCGATCGTCTGTCGCCCGGAGGATCGGCTCACGTTGATGTTCCCCTGCCCGCTTTGCCTTGGCCATGCCTCGGAGGCTAACACAAGAGGCTCATTTGGGAAGCTTTACGATAGCAGATGGTGGTCATCAATATCGTCCTTGTGGACGATAGCCAAATCCCTGGGTTCCGGGCAAAAATGGCGTCATGAACAAAGCGGAAACGACCATGTGCTTTCAAAACTTGGCATGGCTTAACACATCACGGGTTAAGAAGCTCAACCGGCCAGTGGCACCGCGGTCAGATAGAGCCGTCAGCTCGCGGGTTAGCTTGATGAGCATGATAAGTGTGGGACTGCTTTCAGGTTTCGTTTTTCAGGATGTTCTGAAAGCCCAGGTTTCCGTCCAACAATCCGCCATTGAGTCTTATCGTCGTCAGGACTGGACTGGTAAAGGCACCTACCACCGACTGGGGCTGATTCGTGAACAAGACCGTGCGGTGGAGGCATTGCAGCAGGAACAACAGACCCTTGATGAGGATTTTCAGCCAGCCGAGGCAGAGCTTTCTGCCACTGGTCTCTCAAGCACTGTCACGGCCTCCGATGGAAAAAAATCGGTGTTCGAGCCCGAGGCAGCAAAGGGCTTTTTCAACACGCTAAATGAGTACGTCTCGCTTCAGGGCCGCGCAAATTCCATGTTTTTTGGTTCAAGCAACATCTTGAACACAGAAACCGATCCGATTCAGGCCGGTCAGTTTGCCCAGTTTCTTGGAGCAAGCATTGACCTCGCCTTCCAAGACTGGAAGTTGGCGACCAGCTACGATTATGCGTGGTTTCGCTTTTATGACGGAAGACTTGCTGACGGTGACTTCAACACGAGCACGATTCGTCAGGCCCTCAGCTACGAGAGGTTTTTCTTCAACAACAAGATGAGTTTCACCATCCAACCAAGTTGGCAGTACACGTCACTGGTCAATCGAGCCTCAGGGGAGCAATTTTTTCAGCAATGGACCTACGGTTTGGGCAATGAGTTCGCCTTTTTTCCAACCTCGTGGATGATTCCCACATTCAGCTACAACTTCTCGTACCTTGATGCAGATGTCCCTCTTGCCATTGCGGACAAGTATAAAAACGATTTTAATTTGGGCGTCACATTTATCCCCTTTAAAGATTTTCGTTTGTTTATCTCCCCCTCGGTTCAGTTTAGCGCCGAATCCAATGTGGGAATCAAACGGGTTGACACATCATGGACTCCCACCCTGGCCGTCACTGTCCAGCCATTGAGTTGGCTGGCCGCAGATTTTGTTGGTAGCTACACTGATTCGGACTCCACCTTGGATGGAGCCAGTTTCACGGCTCTCACGGGCACCATCTTGGTGCGGGCCTTTTACCGCTGGTAGCATCTTTTCGGGAAACATCAATCGTCAGGCACCCCATGAAAACATCAATCGTTGTTATCCTTCTGAGCTCCGGGCTCGTACTCGCTCAAGCACCCAATCCACCAAAAGTCCCCGACTCTGGCTCTGCCGAAAAGGCAGCGGCACGAGCAAGGTCCATTGAGGCTGCAACCAAGGCCGCTGAGTCAGCCAAAAGTGCCGAGAAAGCCAACACTGCCCAACAAGCCTCCAAAAAAGCCGAGGCAGCCACTAAAGCCGCATCGAGGGCTCAATCGGCCCAAAAAGCTGCGGAGAAAGCCAACGCGGCGCAAAAGGCGGCCTCGAAGGCCGAGGTAGCAACCAAAGCCGCAGCCAAGGCAGAATCTGCTCAGAAGGCGGCTTCAAGAGCCAATGTCGCCCAGAAGGCAGCGTCAAAAGCTGATTCAGCCACCAAAGCCGCATCAAAAGCCGATGGCGCACAAAAGGCTGCTGCTGCCCAAAAGGCCGCTGACAAAGCCCAATCAGCCACCAAAGCTTCTGAAAAAGCCGTGGCCATCCTTCCTGCGCGTGAACCTCGCGTACCTGGAACTCCCAAAGTCGCCTCCACCCCCCAATCGGCTCCTCGCGTGAGAGCGGCCGTCGAACCCCCAAAACAACCCGCCAATGCTGCGCTGACAAAAAAAGCTGATATTCCAAAGCAGCCTTCGCAATCAAATTCTCAGCAGCTTATCAGAGAGGCCGCACGGAATGCGAAGAAACCTGACACCCATAATCCTGGCGGACCAGAGCCGGAGATTCCCTCCAAATCCTCGCGTGGCACCGCAGACGATCGCAGAAACCAGCTCACTGAGGCCATTGCGCCTTCAAAGGATCAAAAGAACCCCGCCAGCCAATTTCAAGATCTTCAAGCAGGTGCGACGAGCCAAGTGGACAGCCGCCTCAATGACGAAAAAACCAAAATGCCAAAATTCGATCAGGGCTTCTCAGATCGTCCCAAGATCTCCGAGGCCGACGCAAATGCCGTGCGCAATAGCCTTAACCCCATGACTGGCGGTGGTTCTGGCGTGACCGGACCCCTCGCGGACTCTGCAAAAAGGGATTCCGGGGTCACAGGCATTGGCCAACAGGGGAGAGGTGCCATTAGCGACGACCAAACAGACGTGGCTGTGGCCGCTGTGGCGGCAGCGATTGCTGTGGGCAATGCGGTTCCAGCCACAGCACCCATCGTCAAAGCCGGGGGTGCTGGTTTTGCCGTGGGAACCTTACTTGACAAGCTCACGGGTGGCACCTTGAGCAGTGTCGGCGTTCCGAAAACAACCGAGACGACTAAACTGGATTTGATGTATGAGGCTGTCGCGACGAGGGGAATCCAGAAAAACACCGAACAACCGGAGGCGAAAAGCGCAGTGACCAAGCTGCCAGTTGTGATTGTTGAAAAGACCAAAACAGAGTATGACGACAACGGGAACCCGATTTCCCCCGAAACCTCGCAAGCAGAAACCCCGCCGCCGCCAGCCGACGCTGGCCGTCCCGCCGAAAACACTCCCCCGCTTAGATTTGACATCGTCAACACCTCCACGCTGGCCGAGCAACTGCGTCAGGCCAAAATCGGCAAGGGTGGCGGCACCATCGACCCCACCCAAGCTTCCGGGGAGGCCGAGGGAGGTTCTTTCAATACCGTAAAGGGAGCCATTTTGGCGAATGACCAGAAACTCAATCTCCTTGGACAGCCGGGCAAGCCCGGTGTTTTCAATGAAAGTGGTGGAAGCAAGGGTGTTGACACCTCCTCCAGCTCGCAAGGTGTGGGTGGAATCCGACCTGCGGAGGGAGATGGTGGGATGCGTCAGGGCATTGAAGAAAACCCCGGGGACTTTTTTGGCGATGAGATTGTGACAGATCGGGGACTCCAGCGCCGAGATACTTCCAACGAATCAGACTCCTCGTCAGATTCAACCGAACAAAATTCTAAGGTCATGGAATCGCAGGCTCAGGAAGATGACAATCGACCAACCAAAGCCCCGGAAGCCGAAGCGGCTGAAACTCGTCAGCGCATGGGAGTAGAAGATCTCCAACCAGCGGAAGCCTCTCCTTTTACAGTCGGTGAAACTCGCCGTGCAATCCGGGAGAACGTCGTGGATTCCTTAAAGAGCATCGGAGTATCCCCCGATGTGGCCCGGCAAATAGGTACCGAGACCGCCAGCCCCGGCACGGCGCAAGATGGCAAAGACCGTGTGAACACCATCACCACCGCTGCGGGCGACCTGCAATTGGTCGGAGTGCCGCCCGAAAAACAGCGCAAAGTTGTTGATGCCATCAGCCGCAGCAAAGACCCCGCTGCCACAGCCGAGGAGGCTGTTGGTGAAGCCGCAACGGAAACCACTTTTGGGAAAGGAGTTGCCGAACGTGTGCCCCCGGAAAAGCGAGGAAATTTCCGTGAGGTTTTCAAGAATCTGATCGATATCAAGGGTCAGTTGGAAAATCTTGGAGGTGAGCCTGATGGTCCAGAGGTCCTCGAAGCCGTACAGGAAGGGGCCCGTCTTGGTGTCACTGACCCCGAAGAGAAAAGCCGAATCTTGGAAAAGGCAGGACAAAAGGTCCTCGATAGTCAGGGGTTCACTCCGGCCAAGGATGGGGAGACCGTTGCTCAGCGTTTGGACCGCATAGCTGTTGAGCAAAAAGCGCAACTGGAAGCCATGCGCAAAGCCGCCGCAGCGAAGAAAAAGCTGGCTGGCTTCTCGACGGATGGACTCCGAATCCGACCCGGAGCCGCGGGATCCTCAGCTTCAGGCAGGAGCGTTGCGGTGGAAGTCACCACGGCGGTTGGTGGAGGCACGGGCGAAGCCAGTGGAGCTGGCGAGAACAAAGCCGGAACCGGGATTGTCTCAGAACTTAAAGCAGGCAGTGGGGGAAAGAACTTGGAAACCCGCCCGGTCGATTTTCACTTGGCCGCAGGCACTGGGGGTGGGTCAAACTCCCCGGGCAGCGGAACATCCGCCACCGCCCCCGCCACGAACACCGGCCCGGCAGGCCCCCCAGCGGCAGCGATTGACAATCCAATTCATGAGGTTGATGGCACCCCAGGCAGTGGGGGGAATGCTCCCGGCGAATCTCCTGCTCAGCCAACCCAACCCCCGGCCGCCGACAAAAAATCCCCTGAAGGAACAGCCAGCAGAGAAGGCTCGGTGGCTGTTGACGAAGGAGGCGTCCTGATCGGAGGCGGCGGCTCCGGGATGCCGGTCGGTCACTCCCACCAAGACTCCGTGGGTGGCGCGCCCGGTCACGATGTCACCATGCGCAGCGATGGGACGTTTACCGGGGTTGTCTTCACCGAGGTCATCAATGCAGACGGCAGCAAGACCATCACCAGCACCACGGTGTCAGGAACCTGGGCACCCGGCCCTGACGGCAACCCCGTTGTGACTTCGCAAACGAATTCCAGTGAATCCACCACCGCCACAGTCCCAGCCCAAGGCGGAGGAGGTCAGACAGCCAGCAATGACAATAGCGGCGGTAGCGGAGGAGGAAACTCTGGAGGTCAGGATGCCTCTGGTGGTGATGATGATAACGATAACAATGATAATTCCGACCCTACTCTCTCCGCAGATGAGCAGGACGCGGAGCGGGACCGTCGAGAAAGCGAGAACTCTACAGAAACCGCTGTTGCAACGCCGCTGCACCCCGACTTCCAGAAAGACCAAGGCACCGGAACCCGCATGGCCGAGCAAACCAGTGGTCGCGTCGGGGCCAGCGAGGCCCGCAATGCCCTGCGCGGAGTGGGGTTTGCAGCGGGGGGTGGAGGTGCCGGGGGTCCAACGGACAATCCGGAAAATGCCTCAGGGACCGGTGTTCCACTGAACCCGCAAGATGTCAAAATTCTGTCCAAGACGGCCTCCTCCCGCACGGTGATCAAAACCACGGGCGGAAGCGTGGACCCCTCCCCCATCAATGAAACATCCGTTACAATCACGGACCGAGATATGAAGGAGCTTGGACTTCGGGGGACCGGGGGTGCCAAGGGCCCAACGGATCAACCCACTCAGCCAAGCTCTCCAACAGACCCCAACAGTCCGCTTGGCGGCCCAGTGCCGATGGCTCCTCCTTCACCGCGAATCAGTGTCCCTGTCAAAGCGTTACAGGGAATTCGCGTTGAGTCGATTGAGGTCAATGCTGCAGCGGTGGAGGCCGCCACGGCTCCCTAATCTGCCAGTAAACCCAGGGACCATCGGAACTGTGGAGGAACTCGGAACGAGTTTCTTTTGCATCCCCGGCTACGGTAATTTCACCCCGCGCGCCGCCCGCAGGATGTGATACCACGTCTCGCGATCCATTTCGATGTCCATGGCTTTGGCGGCGTGACGAATGTTTTCCGGGTTTGCACTGCCGATGACGGGCACGATGCCACTGGGATGTCGGAGCAACCAGGCAAGAGCGATGCCCGTGCGATCCGTGGAGTAATCAGCAGCGGCTCTATCGAGGGCCGCGAGGATTTCGTTGTGATGGGCTAAGTTGGGAGCTTCGGGCTTCGGCACAAAGCCGGTGGCAACCCGCCCTTGCGCCAAAGCGCTCCAAGCCATCGGCGTGATTCGTTTCTCCAAGCATTGGTCGAGGGTGCCATCGGTGAAACAATCCAGGAACAGGGGGTGAATTTGCACCTGATTGACGAGCAGAGGAAAGGGGAGAGCGCTTTGTACCAAGGACAGCAGGGAGGGCCGGAAGTTGCTTACACCAAATTCCCGCACCTTGCCCGCATCCCGCAATTCCGTGAAAGCGCGGCAAATCTCATGAGGGTCCGCCAGAAAATCCGGCCGGTGGAGCATGAGAAGGTCGATGGCGTCGATTCCCAGCCTCTCAAGCGATCCTTCGACCGAGTTAATAATATGTGAATAAGAAAAGTCATACCGATGCGGAAAACCCACAGTGGGTTCATCTTCAAAACAAATCCCGCATTT
>JBGTLQ010000343.1:0-6738 GCA_041744075.1 Terrimicrobiaceae bacterium | reverse complement strand
AGAGTTCGGCGTTGTCGTCACCCGCGATAAAAAAGGTATAGTCGCCGGTGGCGGGGGCGATCAGTTGGCCGCGTAGCCGGGTGCCGTGGTTATTCCCGACATTGACTGGAGCACTGGCGAGAGTGACGGTGCCCTTATAGTCAGAAAGGCGGGTATTGATCCCGTCTCGGCGAAGGGTTTCGAGAGAGTTGCCTGAAAGGTTGTTCCATCGTTCGTACGTCAGACCGGATTTTTGCGCCAGTGCGGAGGTGGCGACGGCGAGGAGAGCAAGGATGGAAATGTGGCACAGGTTCATGACGAGAGAAGGGGCCGAATTGATCAACGAATGGTTTGTTAGTTGAACCCTGAAAAAATTCCAAATGATCTTTTCGGCATTCTTACTCTAATTTACCGTTTTATCCGGGAGGCAATCGCCATGCAACAGAATTGTAACATGGCTTAGCTCCTTCTAACGAGGCACAAGGCGTCTGTCAGTGATAGACCCACACTTGTTTCATGCGTCCACTCACCTACATCTGTGAGCCATCATGCCAGGCCAACCCGGATTATCCAACATGACCGCCATGCGCGGACGCCGCAAAGGCGGCGCATGCGCTCCGCACAGAGCACTGACGCACGGCATTGCCACACACGCGGATGCCTTTCTATCAAGCCTCACCGCCCGCGCCTACTCGCAGGGGTCCATCGATGCCCACCGCTGGGCGCTGCGCCAATTCGCCACATGGGCCGACGAGCGCGACACACACCATCCCGCCGCCTTCACCCGCGCCGACCTCGAAAGCTATCAGCTCTTTATCCACCAATACCGCAGTCCGCGCGGCAACAAAGCGCTCGCAGTCAACACGCAGCTTGCCCGCCTTGGTTGCGTGCGCCGCTTCTTCGCCTGGCTCTGCCGCTCCGGCATCATTCCCGCCAACCCCGCCACCGATCTCGACCTGCCCCGCAAGCAAGCCCGGCACCTGCCCAAAGCCCTTGATGAAAAGGAAATCCAGCTCCTTCTCGCCATCCCCAACCCCGCCGACCCCTTTGGTCTGCGTGACCGTACGATTCTGGAACTCTTCTACGCCACCGGCATTCGCCGCAGCGAAATGGCCCATCTCGACCACGGCGACTACGATCCCCACACCCGCACCTTGATCGTGCGCAAAGGCAAAAATGGCAAATCCCGGATGCTGCCCGTCGGTGAGCGGGCCGCCGCATGGCTGACCCGCTACCTCGCCGAGTCCCGCCCGCTCTTTCACCACCTACCCAATGAAACCGCCCTGTTCCTCAGCGGCTACGGCACCCGATTTTCACCCGCCTACCTCGGGAACTGGATCAAAAAACTCATGAAACGCTGCGGCATCGACAAGCCAGGCTCATGTCATCTGTGGCGTCATTCCTGTGCCACGGACATGCACCGCGGAGGTGCGGACATCCGCTATGTGCAGGAAATGCTCGGCCACGCCCGGATGGAAACCACCCAGATTTACACCCACGTCCACATTGAAGCCTTGCGCGAGGTTCACACCCGTTGCCACCCCCACGGCACGCTCGATGCAGACCACGATTTGAACGGCAAAGTAACGCCAGCAAAAAATCAGAATTCCGACCCCGAAGCGGAATTTCCTTCCCAACAAGCCGCAGGACCGATACACGCCACCACCATGACGACGGCCTGCCAGCCACCAACCAGCGAATCGAGCCCAACGGTTGCGCCGCTCCGGTCGAAGTCCTTACAAGACCCGCCTGAGGACGATCCTCCATCCGGAAATGTCCAAAAACCGCCCGTTCCGCCACCTGCACCACCGGGAGGCGGATTTTCATGCAATTCGCTGCCCGTAAATGACTTAGAAGGATCTGACCTTGTATCAAAAAGGCCGTGTGTGGCCTTCTACGGGTATCGTTACTATGACCCTGTTTCAGGCCGCTGGCCATCAAGGGATCCGATTGAGGAAGCGGGTGGGGTTAATTTGCATGGTTTTGTAAGAAATAACGGGATCAGTTGGATTGATTTTCTGGGTCTTCTCTCGTTCGATGAGGCGATGACTCAGGGCTCGGATGACGCGATCGAAAAAACAAAAAATAGCATTAAGCCGGGAAAAGGCCACGCAAGTCGAATCGAATACTGTGGATTGATATGCAAATGCGGCACAACTGATGTGCACAAGCCAACGCCAGCTCACGCGGGTCCGACCCCTCCGCTGAAGGAGGTATTGAATCCGGATCGAAAAAAATTCGAACATGTGAGAACAGCGTCAGCAAATTGCGATCCGACTTTCGCTTATGACATTGGAAGCAACAGCGAAGGAGTCAGCGTTTCTTGTGCGGAATCGTTCGGTGAAGAATGGGAGATGGTTGGTGCCTATCATTCACACCCCAGCAATACTGACTTCTCGGAGTCAGATCACGATTTTGGTGAAGAATATCCATATGGAAAAATTACTCCAGATGGGAAAATTGAAGTAACTACTGGATCGGAGAACGAACCAAGAATTGTTCGCCCTCCAGCGCGAAAAGAATAACTATTGAAAAAATGAGAATAAACTTGAGATATCTTGCTTCTCTCATCATTGCCTGCTCGATGACGATAAGCCATTCTGTGGCTGACGGGGAAGATAAACCTATCTTAAATTTTCACGAATTTGGGATGTTATTTGACGGAAAAAAGAGCATTGTTCGTATTTCTCCCAAGTTTGTAACTTCTGCTCGAATCTGGAATCCTGGAGATGAGTTGAAAATCAGATTGCCTGACTTAATTGATCGGATGAAGAAAGATCTCCAAAGATGGAGCGAAGGGGAATGGTTTAATGGGCAGCCCTCGATATGCTCATTTGATCACGAGAAAGGTCATTGGTATATACACATAATATTTGCCAAGAAAAATGGTGATCATATTCCAATGATTGCAAATATGGATGGCAAAATTTGGAGTATTGGTGAGCGATATGATGAATTTGATAATCCATAACAGTGAAAGGGGTCAGAGTGAACGGATTCACCGATTCGGCGGTCTCGGTTCCCCTTCCTCACAAGGCTTCGGGTGGCATTCGAAGCTCGACCGCTCTCCACCCGCTCAAAAGCTCCTTATTCCCTTTCCGTCCGCAGCCGACATAGTTCGGTCAGTGTATTGCTCCTTACCAGCCGACTCTCGGCGAGCCCGGTTCTGCCCGGAAATGCGCCAATCCGGAACAGGTATGGCTTACTACGGGTACCGTTACTACGATCCTCAAACCGGTCGCTGGCCATCAAGGGACCCGATTGAAGAAGCTGGGGGGCTCAACCTATATGGATTCATCGGAAATGAGGGTGTTAACGACGTAGATGTGCTTGGCCTTGTCTCAATTGCATTTGAGGGAGGCGGCGGCGTAGGCCTGGGAGGATGGGGTAGTGCGACAGTCGACTTTGAGATGGGAGGTACTTGCAGTGATGGGACAAAGTGCTGGAAGGCAACTCTAGATATTTCTGGAAATGTGGGGGTCATCCTAGGAGGTAAGGTAAAGGTATTGGGATTGGGGGTTGACTTATCGATAGTGGGCCCACACTTAAGCAGGAAACAAACAGTGACAGTCGAGAGGGACTGCAGCGGCTTCAACGCAAGTAATAAATTTGACCTGATAAGAACTAATTGGGACTTCAATGTGAGCTCTACTTTCGATGTCTTCCACCTGACCATTGGGGCGAATTTTAATGGTGGAGTTTCGTTTGGTCTCTTTGTAGAAGCGAATGTAAATGCAAACGGTGTCAATGTGGCTATTAAGGGCGACGTTGATCCTTACGGAAGTTATACTATTGGTGCAAGTAAGAAGGGAAAACGCGGACAAACTATACCGGTCGGACCCAGCTTGGCTGGTGATTTTGATACAGAGGAAGGAAAGGAAAAGGTATTCTTTGAGGAGTACTTTGGATTGCCTTGAAAAGGATCTCCAAGAAATTTATGCGACTATTTAAAGTCATATTTTTATCGATGATGGTTCCGCAAGCTTTATTTGTCGCTTGGGAGACGATCCCGCTACTCGACGTGGTAAGTAACAGCAGAAATCGAATGGAGCAGTTATTTATTATACTTTTTATTTCTTGGTTATTTGTGGCCCTTGTGGCAGTGATGATTATATCGGTTTGGTATCTAAAAAATGCTTTTCAAGCGCGGCCGCTAATTCTCCAAAAATCGATCCTGAGATGTATACTAATGGCGCTAAGCTTTCCTATTGGGTACCTCTTGAGAAGTGTGGTGGAGTTCAAAGAGAGGTGAATTCTCTGGAGTGTCACGTCTCTGGGGTCAGTCCCGAATGGCACTTAACGAGGTCAGAGTAAACGGATTCACAGATTCGGTCGTCTCAGTGGCACTGAATGGGGTCAGAGTAGAATGGCGCTGACTTAACGGGCTTTTGGGATGGCTGAGAGGGGCTTGCGCCTGCGCACTCCGGGCACGGTTTCAAGGATCAGCGTTTGGGTGATCTCGCGCATTTCCCGCACAATTTCCTCAAGCTTCTTGTGATTTTCGATTGCCTCCTGCATTTGCTGCGCTTGCTCTTCCGAGAGTGCCACACATGCCGTCTTTCCTGTGACCTTGAACGTCCACCGCCACGAGCTTGGCGGATAGCTCGCCACACTCCCCTGGCTTAAGGGTCCGAGTGCCGCGAGCTGTTTCTGCAAGGTGGCGTAGCGGCGTTGAAGACGGATTTTCATCGGGGAATTTGAATATGGATTTTCAGGCTTTTTGACCAGTTTTTACTGGCAGCTCTTCACTAGGTATCTATACCTAGTGCAGATGCATCACTCTACCCCGTTTTTTCAAGGCTTCTCCTCCATTCTTTTCGGACGGCCGGCTCTTTCCGGCATGCAAAAAACACTGCGCAAAGTTGCCGCGCTCAACTCAATGTCGGACTTCTTCGTGACTTTCGGCTCTCTAATTCCCGAAGCGCTTCTGCAACGTCGCTCCACAGGAGCAAATAGCCGCCAGCGCCGCTTCACCCTGCATGTGACCTTCTGGGCTTTCCTCGCCCAGACCTTGGCTCCGCAAACATCCTGCCGCGAGATCGTGCGCAACGTGCAGGCCTGGTGGCTGTTGCGCGACCCGAAGGCGTCTCCGGGTTCGGCCTCCACCGGTGCCTATACCAGAGCCCGCCAACGCCTTGATCCAGAAGCCATCAAGCCCATTGCCCGCCATCTCGTCGAGCGCCTCGAGGGCCGCGTCGAGCAATCACACCTGTGGCGTGGCCGACGCGTGCGCGTGGTAGACGGAACCACTGTCTCGATGCCCGATACCGAGGCGAACCAAATCGCCTATCCTCAATCCTCCAACCAAAAGCCAGGATGCGGATTCCCCCTGATGCGCGTCGTCGGGCTTTTCTCGCTGGCCAGCGGAGCTTTGTTGGATTTTTCCAAAAGCAGTATTCACGTCCATGAGAGCATGCTTTTCGGACGTTTGATGGGCCAACTCAAAGCCGGCGACATCGCTTTGGCCGACCGCGGGTTCTGCTCGTTCAACTCCTTCTGGCGGATGTCGGCGGCGGGCGTAGACGCGCTCATGCGGCTCAACGGCGTGCGCAAGGTGGACTTCCGCAAGGGCGTCAAACTCGGTCCAAATGACCGCCTGATCACTTGGAAAAAGCCCGCCCAGCGGCCGAAGAGTTGCACGCAGGAGGAGTTCGACGCACTCCCGGCCTCCATGATCTTGCGCCACGTGAAGTTGGTGGTGTCCGCACGCGGCCACCGCAGCCAGACCATCGTTTTGGTCACCACGCTGACCGATCCAATCGCCTATCCAATCGAAGCATTGAGAGAACTCTACTTCCAACGCTGGAGCGTGGAGCTTCATTTCCGCGAAATCAAAATCACCCTCGGCATGGATGTGCTGCGCTGCCAAACTCCCGACATGGTCGACAAAGAAGTGATGATGCACGCCCTATCCTACAACCTCGTGCGCGCCCTCATGCAACAAGCCGCCATCGATCACCAGGTGGATCTGACGAGGATCAGCTTCAAGGGAACGACAGACACTCTACGCCACTGGAGTGCCAGTTTGGAGGCGCTCAGGGGCATGCCAAGGAAACAACAAGCCATGCTCGACGCGATGCTCGAACTCATCGCCAGGGATTTCGTGCCACTGCGCCCGGACCGCGAGGAACCCCGAGCCAAAAAGCGGAGACCCAAAAACTATCACCTCCTAACAAACCCGCGCCACGAGATGGTGATTCGCGGCCACAGAAACCGTCCCAAAGCCGCTTAAGTCAGCGCCATTCGGGTCAGAGTAAATGGATTTAAAGATTCGGTCGTTTCAGTTCCCCTTCTTCGCAACGCCTCGGGTGGGCTTTTGAAACCCGACCTCTCTCCACCCGCCTCAAAACTTCCTCCTTCCCTTTCCGTCCTCAGTCGACAATAATCGCTTAATGAATTGCTCCTCACCAGCCGGTTCGCGACGAGCCCAGATTTGCCCGGAAAAGCGCCATTCCGGAGCGGGTGTGGCTTACTACGGGTACCGATACTATGACCCTGTAACCGGGCGCTGGCCATCCAGGGATCCGATCGAGGAAGAGGGAGGATTGAATTTGTATGGGTTTGTCGGGAATGATGGAGTCAATCGTTGGGATTACTTGGGCTTATTGGAAGTATTACTCACCTCGGACTACTTAGATTCTGAAGGTAATCCTAAGAATCCAGATGAGACTTGGAAACAGTCACATGGGCCAGCTGACGTAAAATGGGAAGGTGAAAGATACAAGCTGCCTAGAACTCTAATTAATGATCCAGAAATGG
>JBGTLQ010000342.1:0-19972 GCA_041744075.1 Terrimicrobiaceae bacterium | reverse complement strand
GCCGCAGGAGCTGCAGGCTTGGCAGGTGTCTGACCTGACCACGAAAATGGGAAAACGATGACGGCAACCGAAATTGCGAGAATGGCAGAGGGCCCGAATCTCATGAAACGTTTTCCTATACTTCAAAAACCCGTTGGAGAAAAGAAATTATTCCTCTTGCGAAGGGAGAATAATGATCAATGGTAAAGCTGGAGAATCGGCCAAGGCTGCTTTTCCTGAAACACCACTCTATGAAAAAGCTCTCCATCCTTTCGGCGATCCTCCTTTCCTTCTTACTGACCACCCCATCGAAAGCCCTGACGATTGAGGGAGTTGACGTTGCACCCCAAGCCGAGGTCGCGGGCAAAACCCTTCCCCTGAACGGGGCCGGCCTGCGAACAGTCACTCTGGCGTTCATCCCTATCAAGGCCTATGTCGCCTCGTTTTATGCCCCCAAACCTTTGCGATCCTATGACGCCGTGCTTGCCTCGCCGGGGCCTCTCCAATTCAATTTCACGTTCCTCCAGGGCGTCTCACAAAAACAAGTGACAGATGCCTGGACCGCACAGTTCAAAAAAAGCGCCTCGTTCACCTACCCAGACCTCGCCAACGACCAGTCCAAATTCATCAGCTTTTTTGGTCCCCTCAAAAAGGGTGGCATCGAAACGGTCGAGATCGAAGGCAACGAGACACGTGCCTATGACAACGGAACCCTCAAAGGCACGATCCAAGGAAAGAATTTCCAAAAGGCCTTTCTGAGTCTGTGGTTCGGTTCCAGCCCGGTTCAGGATTCTTTAAAGTCCGATCTTCTGGGAAAGTGATTCAGGGATTCTCTTTGAAGTAACGTTTCGTCTCCGCAGCAATCACGCCGCTGAGCATCAGAAGGGCCACAAGGTTGGGAATCGCCATCAGACCATTCATCATGTCGGAGAAATTCCAAACCGCGTCACTCTTCCAGATGCAGCCAACAAAGACGGCGATCACCCAGAGGATGCGGTAAAAAAACACCGACTTGATCCCAATAAGATATTCGATGGCTTTTTCGCCGTAATACGCCCAGCCAAGAATTGTCGAAAACACAAACGTCAGCAGGCCTAAAATCAGGATCCAATCTCCAAATGCTCCCAAATGGTGAAACGCCTTGTCGCAAAGACCGGCTCGTGTTTCTCCTTCGCCCTGCCAGTCCCCCGAGCTCACAATCACTAATCCGGTTAACGCACAAACAACAACGGTATCCCAAAATGTGCCCGTACTGGAAACCAGAGCCTGACGCACTGGGTCCTTGGTCCTTGCAGCGGCGGCCACAATCGGCGCGCTGCCCATTCCCGATTCATTGGAGAAGAGGCCTCTCGCAATTCCGTAACGCATGGCTTCCGCAATGCCGGCTCCCACAAAACCCCCAACCGCTGCGTGACCGGTGAACGCTGACCTCACAATCAGCGAAATCGTTGGGAGAATCTGGTCCCAACTGAAGGCCAGAATAATCAAACATCCGAGCACATAGAAAAACGCCATGAATGGCACAAGGAATGTGCAAAAGCGGGCAATCGAGCGAATACCACCCAGAACCACTGCTCCTGTCAGAATGGCAAGAATCAGCCCGATGCTAAATTTGATGGCCTCATCGCCCATCTCAAAAGGCAGGATCGCCTTTTTAGTAACAACCATATCCGCAATGGCATTGGACTGAGCCATGTTTCCAATCCCAAAGGCGGCAATCGCCGTAAAAATTGCAAACAAAACCCCCGCCCACTTGGCATTCAGCGCCCTCTCCAGCACATACATCGGGCCCCCTGACATCTGACCTCGTGAGTTTGTGACGCGATATTTGACGGAGAGCAGCGCCTCGGCGTATTTGGTCGCAATACCAAAAACCCCCGTCAACCACATCCAGAGCACAGCCCCCGGCCCGCCAATCAGCACAGCCCCCGCCACACCGAAAATATTCCCCGTCCCAATGGTCGCCGCCAGCGCCGTCACCAAGGCTCCGAATTGACTGATATCCCCGGGAGCACCCGGATCTTTTGAGATTGAGAGCTTGATGGCCCGACCAAGAAATCTCTGAATAAATCCTGTGCGCCATGTCAGAAAAAGATGCGTCCCAAAAAGCAGAGCCACCAACCAAGGCCCCCAAACAAACCCCGCCCCAGCCTCAATCCATGCATTCAATTTATCCATGGAAACGGAGTAAATGACCTTTGCGACCAGTTGGCAAGCGACATGTCAGAGGTTTGAAATTTTGAATGTTGAATTATGAATGGTCTTTCCTATGCAGCATTTATAATCGATTTTTATAGGGAGTCCTCCAAACCACTGAGCCGGCTGTTTTGGTGGGAGGACGCGTCCCATGACGCACCCCTGCGCATAGCGGCTCAAGTCATGGTTCTCGGAAATCTGGAAGACATCCAGTCCGTTCTCAGCCTCGGAAGGGGTTCTCGATTTTGAGGGCACCGATCTCCTGGCCGTCCTGCAAATCCTCTGAATAGAGGACATCGGCCCCGCCAGCGAGTGCGGATGATACGATCAAACTATCGTAAAGATGGTATTGAAAACGGGCGTGAATTTCCAAGGCCATTCCGATAACGGCGCTTGATGGAAAAACCCTGCATCGAGGCCAAAGAACAAGACCCATGTAATCCTGAAGATCCTTTGGTCGCAAAGGCACCTTGAAACGGTGCAATGCCACATTGGCGAACTCTTGAATCACCTGCCAGCTCACAAACCAACTGCCACCACCAAGAATCGCACGTGCACGCTCCCGTTTCTCTGGATCATTGGCATCGAAAGAATAGACCACCACATTGGTGTCCAAAAAGACTTTAGCGGACATTCATTTCTTCCCGGGAAAACTTCCCTCCAGCATTTGCATATCCAATGCGGAACTCCAGCTCACCCAGGCGCTTTTCCCGCTCCTGCTGCCCCACAATCTCTGCCAACCACTCCCGAAAAAGTTGATTCAAAGTCGAATTCCGACTGCGAGCAACATCGCGTGCCTGTTCAACAAGACGCTCGTCTGCACTAAAAGTGATATTTTTCATTTCACACGATTCTAGTGCACACAATCCTCGTGTCAATCTGCAATGCTGACCCAGCAAAGGCAGAAAGACCCTGGAGGAGGTGCTTTGGATTCCCAATTCTGTTGTTGACCTCGAGTTAAAAAAACAAAACTGCAACTCAAGCTTGATCCCACCGGATGCCCGGCGCATCATTTTGGCAGATGAAAACTGTAGGCACACGCGTTCCTCCCGCGGATTCTCCGGCTGACTTCGTTCGCCGGGCCGCACGGATGATCGCTGCGGCTGACCAGCTGGCTGGCAACCGCAAGCCACGGGGATATGTGGTCAAATGCAAGAGCTGGGACGACTATACAAAATGGAAGGCCGAGCAAACCAACCCCAGGCTCTGGTGAATGGCTTCTAATCCTCTGCTTCACGTTTGCAAACTCCTGAATGCTCATGAGGCAGAATATCTTGTTATTGGCGGGTGGGCGATGATCCTCAACAGCGTGGTCCGTGCAACCGAGGACGTGGATATTCTCGTCGCAGATCATGAGGACAACTTCCAGAAAGTAATTAATGCCCTTTCGATGCTTTCAGATGGAGCAGCCAAAGAACTCACCCCAAACGACTTCAAAGAAAATCTTGTGATTAAGATTGCTGATGAAGTCGAGGTGGACGTAAGCACCCAAGCTTGGACGGTCAACTACGCCGAGGCCGCACCCAATGCACTTTCCAAAAAAGTAGAGGGCATCATGATCCCCTTCCTCTCCATACCGGATCTTATTCGCAGCAAACAAACCCAACGCGACCAAGACCGAGTGGATGTGGAGATGCTGCGACGCCTCCTGCCATGAACCATCTAGTCTGGACGGACGCAGAATATTGAATTTTGAATGCTCTTCCAATCCGACATTCAATTGCAGAAACGATAGAGAATGATTATCCCGCCACGGGCGGGAATTCACGACGACAATATTAACCACTCATTGACACAGATCGGAAAACCTCAATCCACCTACGCCAAGGCTACGGCGAGACACGTGGAGGTTTTCGCCATTCTGTCAGAGAAGGAACACAGGGGGATGGGAGCTTCGCTGCCCATGGGTTGAGTGTGTCTGAGGTCCTCGCAAGCGAGCTTGTGGAGACCTCCGACACACTCAACCCCGCGATGTTCCATCCCGCCTCCTGTATTCCCTTCATTCCAATCCCCCGTTCGCCTTGCGAACATCTGCCGGGGCCACGTGTCGGGCCGTAGCGCTTCGCGTAGGCTGATTGGCCCGGCATCCATTTCTTTCATCAGTGGTAAAAACCCATCCAAACAATCCCCGCCTTCTGAGGCGGCATGAGCATTGTTTCATCAAATTCCTCCTGCATGAGGTTGCTTGCAGAAAGCTTCCGGATTATAATTCGCAAGCTCCCGCTAGCGTCTGCTTTGGAAGTCCAAAGTCGGTGCCCGCTTTCAATTCCGTTGATTCTGTTCATTGATGTCAAAAATGCTTCCGGGTTGCGTTATTCCCAACTCCGCCCGCCCCCCAATTGTGACGAATCTGTAACAATCCAGCGCTTTATCGCGGGCAGCCTCTGAGCGAGATTGGCATTGTCATTACGACAACAGGCCTCAAGAGGGTCACGCACAGAGAGGGCAATAGAGTCATTAGGGTGATTTCTACAGCGATGTGAGTGAAGATCTGGCGGTCAAGAAACCCATTTTCTTCTTGAAATTTACAGTCCAATCCAAGCTAAAAGCTGTCCATGCCGCATCGAGTGGCAGATCGCGTGTTGATCACTCTCTGGGAGGCATGATCCGCCGGGCCGTGCTGCCCGTGTTGGCGGTCATCGCCTTGGGAACCGCCGCTCTGGCGGGAGACATTCTTCGCGGGGGTGCAACCGCTGACCCCGCCCGCCGCAACGCTGCCGCCCGAGCCAGTTCCGGGGCCGAGGCCGCCGCCATTGCAAAACGCAACGCAGATGATCGCTTGGCCCGCACCACTGCAGTGATCAATTCACTCCGCCAGGCTCAGTCTGGCATTTCCAGCTCTCCGATTCCCAACGGCCTTGTGCCTGGGGGCCTTGTGGTCGCGAACCCTGGAGCATGGATCGGCGCACAACTTCCGACACAGAATGGATCCGTCGTCAACGTCGTCCAAACCGCAGCCACTGCCCGCCTCTTCTGGGAATCCTTCAATATCGGCAGAACCACCACCCTGCGCTTCGACCAATCTGCTGGCGGAACCGACATCGGTAAATGGATCGCGTTTAACCACATCGTCGGAAATGGCCAAACCCGCATCGCCGGAACCCTCATAGCCCCAGGTCAGGCCTATGTGGAAAACCCAAATGGTATCACCTTCGAGTCAGGTTCCAGAATTAACGCCCGTACGTTCGTGGGAACAACCTTACCGATCAACACCAACCTGATACGGGACGGAATTGTCAACTTGACTGCTGGCAGTCCTGACTTCCTTTTTACAACCACGAGTCAGAATGGATTTGTCCCTCCGCCCCCCCCAGCTAGCGGAATCTATGGGGACATCCAAGTGAACAGGGGTGCATTGATTGAAACATCTGTAACTGCTGAGGGAAGCGGCGGCAGAATTGTTTTGGCCGCAGCCAATATTGTAAACTCGGGTCACCTCAGCGCCACCTCGGGGCAGGTGATCTTGGCAGCAGGCTTGCAGGTCGGGCTGAGTGCCCACAGTCTGGCCTACCCCCAAATCCCAGGGCGCGTGACAGACCCTCGCACGGGAAATGACGATCCCACCTTGCGTGGGCTGGATGCCTATGTGGGGTCTGTGGGAACCTATGCGGGAAGAGCAGTCAACAATGGCTTGATTTCGATTCCAAGAGGAAATCTGATCATGGTCGGCAGAGAGATCAACCAAAACGGCGGGGTGGACAGTCTTACAACCGTCACGCTGAACGGCAGGGTAGATCTTTTGGCGAATTACGGTGCGGTTCCCTCCACTAACTTTACTGGTCAGGCTAATAGCATTCCATTTCTTAACACCCAAAGTGGCAAAGTCTCTTTGGGGGCTGGAAGTGTGCTAAGAATTTTGCCAGATCGGGCCAGTCCGGCCACCTCGGTTTCCCCTTTTGGGGTACTGCCACTCAAATCTCAGATCAACATTCAGGGACGTGATGTTTATTTGGGAGTTGGTTCAATGATATTGGCTCCAAATGCGGACATCGCCATTGCAGCTGGCAGCTGGCGGGCCGTTACCCCAGCAGGAACTCGCGTGGCCCCAGATTTTGTTTTTACGAATGGCCAAATTTATTTGGATCGCGGTGCGCTGATTGATGTTTCTGGATCGGCGGATGTGTTTGTGCCTCTCGCCAACAGTATCTTAGAGGTCCAGCTCCGCGGAAACGAGTTGTCGGTCTCTCCGCTCCAAAGAACGAACGACCTGCGCGGGGTGAGCCTCACTATTGATATCAGGCGAAGGGGAAACTTCTATGGCAGAGAATGGGTGGGCACTCCTTTGGGCGACGCATCAGGCTTTCAAGACATTTTGAATAAATCTGTGGGTCAGCTTACCGCCAATTCCGGCTCGGCTCTACTGCAAGCTGGCGCAGGCATCACGACTCAAGCCGGTTCAGTGATTGATGTCTCAGGCGGGTTTTTCCGCAATGAGGGGGGGGCAGTTCAGACCACCCGCGTTCTCTATCAAGGTCGATACATTATCGATATCGCAGCTGCAACACCGGATCGTCTGTATGATGGCATTTACACCGGCACGACCACAACGACCTCAGCGAAATGGGGAGTCTCTCAAACCTATAGAAACCCCCTCGCGCCATTGGGATCATATAATCAAAGAGAGTATATACAGGGTGCCGATGGCGGATCGCTCAACATCACCTCGCCCGCCATGGCGCTTGATGGCGAACTCGCTGGCAACGTTGTGATTGGCCCGCGTCAGCTAAGAAGCTCCAACACCTCAAGTGAATTGCCATCAGGATCTTCACTGAATCTCCGTTTCACATCACAAATCGAGGTCATTCCAGTGAATTCGGTGGTGCCAGAAGTTTTTACCCAGTCTCCGACCCCCCCAACGATTTTATTGGGTGTGCGCAGCCGAAGCGGCGGCGCTGGCCCGTTTCTTGAGGGCTCAATAAACCCGATCCCATCCAGTCGCCAAAATTCTTTCCAAATTCCCACTGATTTTTTTACGGCAACCGGCTTCTGGCATCTGTTGATTGACAATAGCGAAGGTGATTTTGAACTCGTGAATGGAAGTCAAATCATGCTTCCGCATGATGGATCATTGGTGGTTGAAGCAAGAAATGTCTCATTAAATGGTTCCATCACCGCAAGGGGGGGAATCCTTGATTTCACGGCATTTAATCTCCTCCGTTACCAAACAGAAATCGATGTGGCCCGTGGCATCATTCCTGACGCATCCATGGTTGACAAACGTCAGGGCACCATTTCTCTCTCAAGCAGAACAAGACTGAATGTCTCCGGGATGATTGTTGATGATCGGTTAACCGCCCCCCGCTTGAACGAGCCGCTGCCAGTCGTGAACTGGGGAGGCGATATTCGGCTGGTTGGTTACAATGTGAATGTGCCAGTTGGCTCGACCTTGGATGCCTCGGGAGGCCTTGTGGTTAGTATCCACGGAGACGATTACAGCTATGGAGATGGAGGCTCCATCACTGTGGAAGCAGGCCAAGATCCTACCTATGGTTCAGTCTTGGGAGGGACTCTTGCTCTTAAGGGCGAACTTCTTGGGTTCTCGGGGGCAACGGGAGCAACCCTGTCCATTAAAGCCCCTCTCATTCAGGTGGGTGGAAGCCCACTCCACAGCTCCACATTCTTGGTCTCACCGGCATTTTTTAATCAGGGGGGATTTTCGCAATTTAATCTCACAGGCATAGGAGGGGCCCGTCAGGATAACGGGCTGATTAATCCAGCCGACGCTGATGCCCCCCCCTCGTATCTCCCAGCTGTGTATGTCGCTCCGGGCACAGTTATTGAGCCGCGGGTTGAAGGATTGGTTTATGTTCCCTTCCCGGGTCGCGGTCAACAAGCCGGGTTGCGCCGGATCGTCAGACCGTTTGGTGAAAGGCCTCCGGTTTCTATTGGCTTGTTTGCAAGCGACACCCGTAATGATTTTGAGGTCACTTCACTTGGGCCTTTGGGTGACCCGGGGGATATCCTATTACGTCGTGGTGACATCAGGCTAGGTCAGGGCTCACGAATTGTTGTGGAGCCAGGGGGGGGAATTACCATTGACGGCTCGACCGTGGAAGTGCTTGGGGATTTGATTGCTCCCGGGGGAACCATCGAGATCGCGGGCTCCAACCAATTTCCACTCAGCGCCTCAGATCCGATTCCCTTTCTGCGCCCCACAGTTTTTATTGGATCGCGTAGTTTGATCTCGACTGCTGGGACTGCCGTGTATCGGTCTGATCCTTTTGGACGCCAGGTGGGAACTTTGCTTCATGGCGGGACGGTCTCAATCTCCGGCAACATTGTTGCGGCGGCTGGTGCTGTGATTGATGTTTCGGGGGCAAGCGGGGAGTTTGACGTTCACCCTGCCCGGCTTGGTGCTGCTCAAGAAACGAGGGTGCCTATGAATTCAGGGCTTACGTCTCTACCTTTTGGACTTAGGACAGTTAGCATGCGATTTGACAGTGATGGAGGAACCCTCGTGCTTAGTGGTGGAGAGATGCTGTTCTCAGATGCCACGCTCAGGGGACTTGCAGGGGGGCCAACGGCTCTCGGCGGAACTCTCTCCGTCTCCTCAGGTCGTGGCTATACCTCAGAGCCAGATCGCTTTGGAAGTGACATCAACTTGGTGGTTACGCAAGGAGCGAACACGATCCCTGGAGCTACGCCATCGGGCATTGGACGCCCAGTTCGCGACGGTGGGGGACTGATCGTGGCCCCGCTGGGCTATTTCGCTGCCAATCGTTTTCTTGCGGGTGGCTTTGATTCCCTAGACTTGGGGGTAGAGGCTGGTGACACGATAGCCAGAGGCGGCAATGTGGAGTTTCGTGGCCCAGTCTCGATTGATGCACGCGGGTTCCTAAGGATCGCCACGGGAGGGGTCGTGAGAGCGGATTCCACTGTCAACCTTCAAGCGCAATACATTGCCATCGGACAAGAATTTCGTCCCCCTGAAAACCCCACCGAGGAACTGACCAACCCCTTCATTCCTTTTCTTAGCACCTTATCAGGGGTGGAGACGCCTGAATCGGTGGTCCCAACATTTGGTACAGGACGCTTGAACCTTACTGCGCGACTCATTGATGTGGGAACACTGGTGATGAAAGGTATCGGGGCAGCCAACTTCACGGCCAGTGGAGGTGACATTCGCGGCAATGGGATTCTCAACATTCAGGGCGATCTGACGCTAAGAGCCGCTCAGATTTATCCAACCACGCTTTCCGACTTTGCAATATTTGCTTTTGATCCCGCTGGCGGGAAAGGTTCGATCACGATTCAACGCGATGGCAGAGCCCAAGCTCCACTTTCTGCGGGTGGCACCTTGCGACTCTATGCCTCGGAAATATCCCAAGGGGGAGTCCTCCTGGCCCCAATTGGTTCCATCCGTTTGGGCTACGATGGTCTGGACCTCGACCTTTCCACTCCGGCCTTGGACACTCCCAGCAACCGAGTTGTTCGAGGTACTCTTCCAACACCTTTGGCTGACTCTGTGGTTCTTAAGTCTGGCAGCATCACCTCCGTGGCAGGGTTTGATCCCGTCACCAATGCGGAATTACTCATTCCCTTCGGATTCAGTTTTGATGGGTCAAGCATTATTGATCCACGAGGCGTGGACATCACAGCAAGCGGGCTTCCTGCCAAAAATATTTTCATTACTGGAGATTCCGTGGTCACTGAGGGCGGATCGGTCATCGACATACGAGGTGGCGGCGACCTTTTTGCTTATCGGTGGTTGGGTGGAATTGGCGGACCTGTGGACTTCCTTGGTGAGGCGGCGCTTGAATGGGTTCCGAATGTCATTTATGCCACCGGGGATCTGGTCAGCTTTAATGGTCAGACATGGTCCGCACGGCGCACAATTCGGCCAACAGACTTCCCCTCCTCCCAAAGCCCTTCACCCGAGATCAGTCGGTATTGGACCCTCGTTCCTCAATCTTTTGCCGTGGTTCCGGGATATGGCTCCCAATTTTCACCGTATGCTCCGTTTAACACTGGCCCCATTGCGATCCAGCAGCTCAATCGAAACCCAGGGTACGTGGGATCGAATTTGAGAATTGGTGACCAGATTTCCCTAGATGCGGGTTCTGGTCTTGCCGCCGGCAACTACACTTTACTACCTCGTCGCTACGCCCTTCTTCCAGGTGCCTATCTGGTGACCCCCTATGACTTGGATCGCGATTTGGGAATCACCATTGCACCTGAGCGAGGATATTTTGTTGGCTCAGGCCCTCTTGGCACTTATGAAAATCAGGAAGGTGCTAACTTCACGTCGGGTTATCGATTTAATGCCTTCAACCAACCCCAACAAAACTCTGGTTTACGCAGCCTATTCGAGGTCGTTTCCGCCGATGTCCTTTCGCTGCGAGCTGATTATGATGTTTATGATTTAAGCGCCTTTATTTCTGATGCCGCCACCCGGCTGAATCTGCCATTCTCCCAGAGGACTCCCAAGGACTCCGGCTATTTGTTGTTAAGTGGAACCCAGGCTATGAGTCTTTCCGGGGCAGTTCGCTCACGGGCAAGTGGCAGCGGACGCGGTGCTCGGATTGATATCAGCAGCGCCGCAGATATTTTTGTAGGAGATTCTGGTGGAGGGCCGGGGGTGGTGCTCGATGCGAAAATTCTTAGCTCCTTTGGGGCTGAGAGTTTGGTGCTGGGTGGTGTTCGCTATTCCACATCAAATGGGGAGTTTATTGATGTCAGAACTCAGAGCATCACTTTGAACAACTCTGCCTCTCCTCTTACAGGAGCTGACATCGGGTTATTTGCAAGGGGTGAAATCACTGTGGCACCTGGAGCGCAGGTCATAAGCAGCGGGTCACGGAGTGAGCCAGGGGGAATTTATAACATCGTGGGAGATGGTGTGGCCATCCGGGTGAGTGCAGATGGTGACGCGGGAATTTTCCGCACAGGCGTCACCAACAGTTCCATTCCATTGCTAAGCATTGGGGACGGAGCAGGCATTCGAGGATCGAGTGTGGTGCTGGACTCCAGCTATGGCTTTGCTCTGAGTCCCCTGGCAGAAATTGAGGCTAAAAACCTGACTTTTGGTGCGGGCCAAATCTCACTCCTATTGGATGGACCAACGCCACTTGTTGGAGAACTGATCACCCCTCAACTGGTGATTGCAGGAAATTTACTCAATCAGATCCAGAGCTTGGGGAACCTCAGCCTGATTGCGTATCAGAGCACGATCGACATTTACGGGCCGGGTTCTTTCGGCAATGGTGCTTTGGAAAATCTCTCGTTGCAAGCGGGTGAAATTCGTGGATTCAATCAGGGAGCTGGTGACACAATCTTTAATACAACGAGCGTCAGCATATCTAACCCCCGAGGCATCACTGCGGCAGCGCCCGTTGCCCCCGGACCTTCGGGCTCTTTAATTTTTAACACCAAAACCTTTGTGGCCGGTGAGGGGGTATCCCAGATCTCGAAGTATGGGAACGTCATCGTCAACGCATCAAATGGCATCTTATTTGTTGGAGAAGGAAACTTGAGGATCGAGCAAGACTTTACGGCCAATACACCACTGATTACCTCTGGTCAGGCCGCAAGGCATGGGCTGGTGGCAGGTGGACAAATCACCCTTGAGCAAGCGGCTGGAGAATCCTCAATCCCACCAGCTTTGGGCGGCATCTTGGATTTCCAAGGTGCCTCTGTCATTGCTAACACCGACATTCTTTTGCCTTCCGGGCGATTGGGGATCCGCGCGACGGGGGGCGCTGGCAATGTGATCGTTGGGGGAAATTTGGATGTCTCGGGAACTGCAGTGGACTTTTATGATGTCACGCGATTCACCGATGGAGGAGAAATTAGGATCTCATCCGACTTCGGGGATGCGACCTTGCTGGAGACAAGTCGACTTTCCGTAGCCGCCCACCCCGAAGGTGGTGATGCGGGTAGCATTATTATAGATGTTGGACAGGGCCAATTTTTGGCGTTGGGCAGCTTTGAAGGTGCTGGGGGAACCGACGGCACAGGTGGCAACTTCCAACTCGATACAAGAGAGTTGGCTTCGCTCGATGTGTTGCGAGATTTGCTGAATGATGGAGGATTCACCGAATCGCGGAATGTTCGGGTGAGAACAGGAAACCTTGTGGTTGCAGGGGTCCACACATCGCGGGAATTCTCTTTGATTGCCGATGCAGGGAGCATCAATGTCACAGGGACCATTGACGCTAGCGGAGTGACTGGAGGCAACATCGCACTGATCGCCAAAAACAATCTCGTTCTTGAAGCTGGCTCGCTCCTGACCGTTGCGGCGCAGGAGTTTTCAAATGCTGGTCGTGGAGGCGCTGTTTATCTGGAAGCTGGGGCTTCAACGCTTGGGTCGGCTGGCTTGGGCGCCGTTGATATTCAGATGGGATCCGAAATTGACCTTTCAGTTGCGGCCTATCAACAAGGGGCCACACTGATTGCAAATGGGGATTTCACTGATCCGACCAGCAGTGCATTTCGGGGTCAGTTCCGTGGCACGCTCCATATTCGCGCCCCACAAATTGGAGGCAACGATGTTGCTGTGAACCCCATCTTTGGAACAATCACAGACGCCTCGTCCATCTTGGTTGAAGGGTATCGCATTTATGACCGCACGGCGGCTTCGGGTGTGATGAATATTGCGCTGAGAAATCAAGTCAACGCGGACGGCACAGCCTTCATTGCAGCCTTCGAAGCTGCGAATAGCACGAAACTCTTGGGTGGCACGGTGAATGCAGGCCTTAATCCCATTCTTGTGGTGGCACCAGGTGCTGAGATCATTAACACAACAGGCAATCTGGTTCTTGGAATGGCGAACACCAACGGAAGCGCTAATGTTGAGGCTCGCACTACGGCAGACTGGGACCTATCGACTTTCCGCTATGGCACCAAGCGGGCCCCCGGCGTTCTCACTTTGAGAGCGGCAGGTGATATCTTCATTAACAACACATTGAGCGATGGATTTATTGCAGGTGGATCAGGCCCCGCTCAGGGTCACTCCACCATGTGGCTTGCGAATCTTCAAACCATTGACCTTGATGGAGGCGGGAACCTGCTACGGCCCATCAATCTCCAGAGCTGGTCCTTCAACATCACCGCAGGCGCAGATCTTTCAGGAGCCTCGGCCGGTTCGGTACTTTCTTCTGCGAGTGCGGGATCGGTGTTCGTTGGGGAATTCTTCAACAACCCCGTGCCAAACCCTGCCACCTCAGGAGCCGCCCCTGGCACCGGGGATGCTGGACTCACCGCGAACTCCATTCGCATTTCCACGACTGCCACTGATCTTGGGACTCGCTTTGAAGTCATTCGCACTGGCACAGGATTTATCAATATCAACGCTGCGCAAGATGTTCAGCTAAGAAACCAATTTGCGACGATTTACACGGCGGGAGTACGAATTCCCCAGCCTCAAAATCTTTTTGGCAATAATGACTTTCGGATTCCTGATTACCCGAGCCTTGGTGCCGCACAGCCAAACCAAGGTGCCTTAGGAGCCGTACAACAAATCTATGGCCCGACGGCAACAGGGGGAACACCCGGCCTCGAAGGGGTATCGGGGCCACGACGCATCGCCCAGTACGCCATGGCGGGTGGCCAGATCGCCATTGGTGCAGGTGAGGACGTTGGACGTTACCAACGCATCGCAGGAGAAATTCTCCTCGATTCCTCGCGACAGCTCCCCAATAACTGGCTCTATCGCCGAGGATATGTGGACCCCGAAACTGGGCTGTTCGGTGCACTTAATCCTACGGATAGCATCCAAGTTAACGATGTGGCGGCCTCCACTACTTGGTGGATTGACTATAGCAATTTTTTCCAAGGTGTTGGCACGCTGGGAGGAGGAGATATTCGCATCACTGCCGGTGGAAATGTGGAGAATTTGGATGCAGTTGCACCAACGAATGCACGCATGTCGGGGCGTAACGCCTCTGGCAACATTGCTCCTAATCCAGACTTGCTGCTTGAATTGGGCGGGGGTGACATTTCTGTGATCGCACAAAATAATATTGATGGTGGCATCTACTATGTTGAACGGGGTCAGGGGATGCTTAAGGCTGGAGGAGAAATTAAGACCAATGAGGCTCGATCCCCATCCTTTGGGTACTTGCAGAGCAGTTCAGATCCGAATTTCACTAACCCACTTCTTTTCCTACCGACAACACTTTTTGCAGGCAAAGCGTCTTTCGATGTTTCCGCCGTTGGGGATGTCCTCTTGGGACCGGTTGCTAACCCGTTCCTTCTTCCTCAAGGCCTAAACAACAGATTCTGGAACAAGACCTACTTCACAACCTACGGAGCCGATTCCTCCGTTTCTGTGTCTTCCCTGCAGGGAGATGTTACGCATCGGATGTCTGTTGTGACCCCAACTGGCGATACCGTAAACCCCTTGTGGTATTGGTTGCAGCAACAGAATCGATACGCCTTGGCCGGTTCAAATAATCCTCCGGTCAGCGCCATCCAGACCTCTTCCTTCTATCAGCCATGGCTGCGTCTTTCCGAAACCAGCGTGGCAGAGTTCGGCGTGGTGACTTCGATTATGCCTGCCACTTTAAAATCCACATCCTTTACGGGAGACATCAACTTGGTTGGTTCGATGGATCTGTTCCCATCACCAAATGGTCAGATGGAATTGCTGGCCACCGGCGCTGTGCAGGCTCTCAATGCGGCAGGGGTCCTTACGTCCGGTCAGCTTGCTTACATACCGGGCCGAGTGAATGTCTCCGATGCTGATCCGAACTTCTTGTATGGCGTCACCAGCCCATTTGCGGCGTTTGTGAACAATCGGACCCTGGCAGCTTTGGGTTCCTCGGGTTTCGGATTTCTCTCACGGTTTTCCGATGCATTCGGCGAGTCCGGCTCATATATTGGTGCCGAGGCAGGTATTAGCCGTCAGCGCCCCCGTCACGCCCAAGGTGTTCTGCATTTGAATGACCTGGAGCCCGTGCGTATTTACGCGGGACTGGGGGATATTTCAGGGCTGACGCTTTTTACTCCCAAAGCCGCACAAGTGATCGCAGGGCGGGATATCACAGACATTTCGTTTTATCTTCAAAATGCGAATGAGGAGAGCATCTCCATTGTTTCGGCAGGACGGGACGTGATCCCGTTCCAAGAAAATTCCATTCTTCGGAACGAAGCCCAATCGGGGAACAATATCTTGCTCGCCGAGGCGAGATTCCGAACCGATGGCTCGACCACCACAGCCCTTCAGGGCGATATTCAAATCAGTGGACCGGGGGTATTAGAAGTTTTGGCAGGCCGCAATATTGACTTGGGATCTTCTGAAACCTTTGGAGATGGCACGGGAGCTGGAATTACGAGCATTGGGAGACGACGCAACCCCTTCCTGCCTTCAGAGGGAGCGAGACTGGTGGTTATGGCCGGCGTCGGTGGGGCTGATGGTGGAGCGGCCGCTGGACTCAGCAATAGCTCCCTCACCTTTGATCAATTTATTGCAGATTATATTGAGGGCGACATGGCCAATCTCACAAATCTCAGCCCTGCGCTGCGAGAAGCTCTTGATGAGTTTGACAGTCTTAATCCCGAGCAGCAGGCCATTGTTGCATTGGATGTCTTTTATGCCGTCCTTCGGCAAGCCGCAGCCGAACAGGCGGAGACTGGTTCTTACGAAGCCGGCTTTGCAGCTATTGACTCACTCTTCGGCAATGTGGCCTCCACATCTGGGCAAGCGAATGCGTCGAACTATGGCTGGCATCCATGGAACAATACCGGCGATATTTTCTCGGGTGATATCCAAACACGCACGCGTAGTATTCGTACCCTAAGTGGTGGAGCGGTCTCGGTGGCCGCTCCGCTGGGAGGCTTGACCATGGCAGCCAATCTTCCGACTCCCTCAGATGTTCCTCCGGGAATTGTGACTGATGCTGGCGGTGGAATTGACATCTTTCTGAATAACGATTTGGACATCGGGGCAACTCGTGTCTTTACGTTGCGCGGTGGAGACCTGACTATTTGGTCAACAGAAGGAGATATTGCTGCGGGAACGGCGGCCAAGACCGTGGTCTCCGCTCCCCCCACCCGCGTTTCAATTGATGCCACGAGTGGTGATGTGTTGGCCGATCTTGGAGGGTTGGCCACTGGCGGTGGCATTGGTGTTCTTGCCTCCGTGGCAGGTGTCGAACCCGGAGCGGTTTTCCTCATTGCGCCAAGCGGCACAATCGATGCGGGGGATGCCGGCATTCGGTCTACCGGTGACATCACACTTGCCGCAACAGATGTGCTAAACGCCGATAACGTCTCAGCAGGAGGCACTTCAACAGGAGTGCCAGCTGCTCCCACAGTCGCCGCTCCAAACATCGGCGGGCTGAGCTCGGCAGCAAGTTCCACAGCTGCGACAAGCTCAGCTGCGAATCAGGTGTCCGATCAAGCACGTCCCACTCCAACCCCTGAGGAAGAAACCCCATCGGTTATTGAAGTGGAGGTTTTGGGTTATGGTGGCGGAGAAGGGTGACTTACCATTGATTAAGAATTCATCATCAGTGTTTATCGGTGTTAATCAGTGGTCTCATTGCAGTGCTTTGGTTCATAGATGCGCCCTTAGGAATTGAAAAACGAAACACATAGTCGCAACTGGCTAAAGGGGCCGTGGCCTGTGATTCTTGCGATTTTCTGGGTGTTGGGGTTGGCTGTTGCTGACGGTTATTTCCGAACAACGCTCATTCAAAGAGCCACAAATGTTGCAACATCCGGGGATATTCCTTCCACGAAGAACAGCCAAGGGGAAGCCACTCTCCGGCATCTGATTCTTCCCCAAACCTCCCTTGATTCTCGGTGGTGGATACTGCATGCGGAGAATCTAAAAACTGACAAGTTCTTATCCCTTCGTGTGAGGGACACCGACCGGGATAATGCTCCACTCGGCAGGGAAGTTCACTGGAGTTCGTCTTTAATTTGGATGCTAAGTGGCTTGAGTATGATTTTCCCAAACCTTTCCACCGAGCAGGCATCTCTCCTCATGGGGCCGTTACTATTTCTGATTTCCATGGCGCTCTTGTGGTGGGGCGTTTTGCGTCACATGGAGAAGTCCCCTGCCCTGTTTGTTTTTCTGGGCCTTGGCACAAATGTCACCATCTTCCACGCCTTTCGAGTCGGAGAGGCGGATCATCATGGTGTGGTGGCTATTCTTGGAGCGTCTGCGGTGCTTTCAATGGCCTTGGTGCTGGCAGACGCGTTTAAACCCACATCAGAAAGGCGATCGTCACGGAATTCCAAATTGTCACCCCGCGCACAATCCCTGCTGGATTTTTCTGCGATTAGCTTGGCTCTGGGAATTTGGAGTAGTGCCTCCTCGACGCTGCCATTGATTGTTGGCATGGGCTTGGTCGGATTGATCTTGGGATTAGCTGCCCCTTTTTTTGGGCTTCAACAGAGTAATCCACATCTCTGGAAACGTTGGGGATTGATTGGTGGTGCGACATCCCTGGGTTTATACCTCCTCGAGTATTTTCCATTTCACATGGGTCTGCGATTGGAGGTCAATCATCCGGTCTATTCCATGGCATGGGCTGGAGGAGGCTACCTGGTTTATCAGGCAATTAAGTCTCGCCAGAATACGGGATTGATCAAAAGCGGGACGGAGTGGGCATTCATCGTCCTTTCGCTCACGGCCTGCTCGGTGCCACTGATTCTGATTCTTGTCGCTCCTACGACCTTTGTGGTTCGGGACGCATTTCTGGTCGAGCTACACAATCGCTTTATAGTCGAATTTCTTGGTTTGATGGACGCTTTGCAAAGATCAAGTTCGATTGGCGCTTATCTCCAAGTTTTTCTTTGGCCGATAGTGGTGTCTTTTTCTTTGGCTATTTTGTTGTTCAGAGATCGCGCTTCCGTTCGATGCCTTCTCCCGATTTTTTTCGGCTTTGCCATAGCCGCTATCTATTTGGCGATGGCGATGCTTCAACAACGCTGGCTTGTGAGCGCGATGGCGCTTTGGATCGTTGTTGCCGGGTTGCTTGTTCGGCAGTTAGCATTGTTTCCCTCATTGTCCCTTCGGCTTCTTTCAGGTTTTCTTAGAGTAGCGGCATTATTTTCATTTGCGTATTTCCCAATGGCTCGGGTGGTTCAGGAGGCCACCCTCGCACGGGCCGAGGGCCGTATTCCAAAAGAGTGGTTGCAGGCCATTTTGATTCGGGATGTCTCGCACAGGCTGGTTGATTCACGGAATGGCAAGGCTGCCACAATTTTGTCAGGGCCCACAGCCTCCACGGATCTGGCGTTTTTTGGAAACCACAAGGTCATTGGCACGCTTTATTGGGAAAATCTGGAGGGCCTGAAGCGGGCTGCACAGATGTTCTCAGCGGAGAGCCCTGACGATGCCTTGAAGCTTCTTATCTCGGCGGGGGTCACACACATCGTGATGCCTTCATGGGATCAGTTCTCACAAATGTATTCGGAGCTGTTGCGACAAAACTCGGAGAGTGCACAATCGGGATCAGCTGGTTACTTGGATCGAGTATTGCAGGGGCAAGCTGAGGCTGCAATTTGGCTCCGGCCTCTTTATTATCCTATTCCCGATGCATTTGAGCTTAAGGGAGAATCCATCTTGATTTATCAGATTCTCCCCAAGCAGCGCTTTGGAGAGGCCATGTATCATCGGGCGCTGGATGCCTTGGATCGGAATGAGCCAGGTGAAGCTTATGATTTGGCAGCTCGGATTCCTGAGAGAGACCAGTTTTTTAAAAGAGCGGAAGCTTTAAAAAGCGAGATTCGTTCACAGTTTCAGCCTCGATCTCCCAATTCCACAAACAACTGAGTGGCACGATAAGGCAGCCAGACTCCCGAAAAGGTGACTCGGGCCATCCTTGACAATTCGACGGACGGCGAGGGTCCGCCATCCCTACCAGTTTAGGAGCGCTTCGCGTTATGGCTGACTTTGTCGTTGCGAGGGGGGTGGACAGTTTATTTTTGATTCAATAAATGCGCCTCTCGGGCCATGCGGTCAGCTTCTTGGTTTCCCACGATGGCTCGGAGTTCCTGATTCGCGAGTCTGCTGGAGGCGGAAGGACGATAAGGGTTCCTTGTGTCTGTTCCTCCGGCTGAAGGAGTTGAAAGCTCGCTCTCAAGATTTTCGAGGTAGTTTTCTGCGATCGCATCGAGTGCATTGGCTAGTTCTGGAGTTTTCGGATTCACCGCATCAGTCAGGACAGCGGGAATACTTTCATTGGCTGGCAAATAAATTTCTTCGATAATTTCGGTGGCCGGTGCAAAACCATTCCCAGCGGTTGAACCTGTTAAACTCGGAGCCGGAAATGGCATAGCCGTGGCAAGGGGCTGGGTATTTTGTTGGTGTGCAACAGCGCCTGAGTCTGGTGAAGCTGGGCGAGATCTGCTTATAGGTTGATTATGAGGCAGCTGAGTTTCCTGGTCAACAGCTGATGCCAGGTTGTTATTCGAAGGGGGTAATATCGGTTCTTTAATCCCGGTAGCCTGAACTGATGTCTCTACACCGGAAGTTGCTTGTGATGTTTTGCGCGCTTCGCCATTCATATTTTTTGTTCGTATCGGGGAATCAGATTGCAGTGATGACGGGCTATGTTTAACGGAGGGACTTTTCGCGCTTGGGCGGAACATCAAAAATGTCCCCAGTCCCAGAACGGTGACGACGATGGCAAGAATTGTGATCTGTTTCATGGTTAGGATTCTCCAATAAAGCAAAACTGGCACCAAGTAAACTTGGTGCCAGTTTCGTTTGTTAGGTTTAGTTTTTGATTAGAACTTATTGATAATTCCACCATCCGCGTCACGGGATGTTCCATTACCTGTCATTTCCGGCAGAGGAATTCCAGCAGAACCAATGTTTGCTGCAACGTTACCAGCGATGAAG
>JBGTLQ010000341.1:0-9292 GCA_041744075.1 Terrimicrobiaceae bacterium | reverse complement strand
TTTCAGCCTTGGGAATAACCAACTTCGTAAAGCTGTGCTTGCTCACCGCATCCACAGGGTTAACCGGAAATTGACAAGCCGCAAATGAAGCTCCGGCAAGTTCCATCATCCGGAGGTGGGCATAGGGACTACTATGGCCGGTGAAACCCACATACCGAATCAGCCCCTTGCCTTGAGCTTTTAGCGCCACATCAAGAACTCCGGCATTCAGTCGCTTTTCCACGTCCTCTGGAGATTGCAGCCCATGAATCTGCCAGAGGTCGATGCGGTCCGTTTTCATTCTGCGAAGAGAATCCTCCAAATGTTGTTGAGCCAAGTCGGCTGTTTCCGCGGTTGTTTTGGTCATGAGAAAAATCTCATCCCGATATTTTGGCGTGAGATACTTTCCGTAGCGTTCCTCGCTGGTTCCCGGCCCATAACTTTCGGCGGTGTCAAAAAACCGAATCCCCGCCTCCAAAGCCGCCTCAATGGTTGCTTGAGCCAGTGCCTCAGTCGTCCAACCAATGTGGAATCCTCCGAGCCCAAGAATCGTGACCAACTCGCCGGTTGACCCTAACTCCCGTTTGGGCAGGACGCTCCCAATTTTGTCAGGCGCTGCTCTGAGGAGAGTGGGGGGGAGGGCAAGCGTGAGGCCGGCCGCCGAGACACTTTGTAAAAATTGACGGCGATTCATGACTGATAAACAAACGCCATCTGCCACTTTCCACAAGGGGAAAACCTTCTGCTGCGCCCACTCGCTTTCCGAGGAAGTGGGTCTGGCCCTGGGCGCTCAAGTGGGAGAATCACGACTTCAAGCCGTTTTCCAAGAAGCAGGCTTTGCACGCTTTCGCAAAGCAATGGAGACCCCGTTTAATCTGATTCTTGAAGTGAGGCCGTGAGCGGATTTGTGATCTGATGCGTATGCCTCGCGACAGCTTTTTTGAGCAGCCAAGAGATCAACCACAGTGGAATAGTGGCAAGCGCATTTTTTGGGTAGAGCTCAAATGTTCGTGTCATTCGATACTTCTGATCTTCATCGGCAAAATCCCAACGCTCAATGAAATGTGTTGCGAGATTTTTGAGCGGTGGGGTGAAGTCGCTCATTTTCATGACAAGGCACTTACCGGGGTCAAATGACTGAACGGATTCCTTGTGTTTCGATCCATCAGTGTTCTCCACAAAGAATTCGGTTCCAATGATGGAATTCCCATGTGACTTCATAATCACCTGCTTGATCCCAGGAAGAGGACCATAACCTGTGAAGTCGCTCCATTTTTCGACATCGAAAATGCCTTCGCAAATCTGCGCGGGCGAGATGAGGCTATCAACGGATATGGTAAAGGAGATCATATTATTCGGGTCAGGGCCCCCACGCCGATGCGGCTTTCCATATACCATATTGTTGAGCCGGACACCGAGTGTGATCTTTTAAACTTTTCGTATTAATCGTTTATGAAAAAGGCGATGATTTCGTCACGATTCGGATGGTCCTTGACTTCCGTTTTTAATGCTTCAATCCGATGGAAGAGCTCCGTTCCAATCCTCTCCTCCAGTCGCTCACGACGGCTGATGAGCGAATCATTCCTCAAAACATCACGCTGCCAAGAGTCAGTAAAAACGAAGTGGATCTCGTCGTGGAAATTCCTGCTTCGCAGTGCCTCCCACTCACCGGCGTCGAACCAAACGCCACCAGTGATTGAGCGATCAATGGAGAACTTGAAGCCATGCCCCACTTTGTAGCGCGTCATGATTGTTGCTGTTTCTGGACAGAGGTAGGCTCTGGATTCTGTTTGAATGATTTGTTGCTCTCCCTCATTCGGTGGCAGGTGGGGCTTCCGGGCAGGTTGAAGCGACAACCATCGCATGTAGGAAATCGCTGGAATGTAGTGCCCACCAGATTCTTGGCATCGAAAGGCGACCAATCCCTCCTGGAGTTCAACCCGATCCATTTGCTTTTTAGAACCAACGGGACTTTTCATATGAGTAAACGTGAGAAAAATTGAAACCCAACATTTGTTCTGTTGTCCACAATGAATATTCATGTCCCCCATGATGGGGTGTGATTAAAAGTGGACGAGGTTGAGGAGCTCGCTAGGTGGTGGATCGTGATCTCCGAGCGCGATGGGAACAGGTGGCGGCGTAGCCGCGTAAGTTTTGTCATCGTGCGGCGGAGCGCCCGATCCACCTCACCCGCTTCTCAGCACACCCCCAGCGATGGAGCTGAGCAACTGAACCTTGAACCGCTAATTTACGCGAAGCAGCAGTGAATTACCGCTAAAGATAAATTCAAACGGTCGGGACGACCGTTGCCCCTGCCCGAGCGAGCTTGACGAACAAATCCTGCTTTGCCAGCCTTGCGTTGTGGAAATATCTGCATCACGCATCTTAACGGCACCCCCATGGGCTGATGGCAGTTTCCATTCAATCTGCCACTTTGTGACGATTCTGGCCAAACTCCTATGACGTTCTCCGCACTCGGCGAGCGCCTTTCGGGTGGCAGCGGCATTGAGACGTTGATGGAGGACCTTGGGAGCGCTTTGGCCGCCTCCGGTCCGTCCCCCCATATGCTGGGAGGGGGAAACCCGGCACACATTCCTGAAATGGAAACTGTGTGGTTGCAACAGATGCAGACCATCGTTTCCGACCCAGCCCGACTGCGGCGGGTCCTGGCCATTTACGATCCCCCCCGCGGCAATGCCGCCTGCATTGAAGCCCTCGCCGAACTCCTTCGTGCGGAACTCGACTGGCCAGTCGAGCCTGAAAACATTGCCGTCATGCCCGGAGGTCAAACCGCTTTTTTCTTTCTGTTTAACCTGTTTGGAGGAACGCAATCTGACGGTCGTCGCGGTCGAGTCCTCTTTCCGCTTGTTCCAGAATATATTGGCTATGCTAACCAATCGCTGGAGCCAGGAGTCTTTGCGGCACACCGCCCACTTATCAGTGAAACGGGTCCTCACCGCTTCCAATATCACATTGACTTTGAATCTCTGAATCCCGATCCCGACGTGGGGGCGCTTTGCGTTTCACGTCCCACCAATCCCAGCGGAAATCTCCTCTCAGATGCGGAGATCGGCCGCCTTGCCGACCTCGCCAAAGCTCGTGGTATCCCACTCATCATTGACAATGCTTATGGGTGGCCATTTCCCGGCATTGTTTTTGGGGAGGCGACGCCTCCATGGAACGAGCAAACCATTCATGTAATGAGCCTGTCAAAATTCGGCCTCCCGGGCACGCGCACTGCGTTTGTGGTCGGTCCCCCCAAAGTGGCATCCGCCGTGTCATCGATGATGGCAGTCACCGGTCTTGCCAACGGGAACTTCGGGCAAACGATTGCTCACCCCCTCATTGCAGATCGCTCGATTCTCACACTCAGCCGCGATGTGGTGCGCCCGTATTATCTGAGGAAACGCGATCTTGCTCTGGCTGCCATCGCAGAGATTTTTCCTGATGATGTCCCTTACGCTATCCATGAAAGCGGTGGGGCCATGTTCCTCTGGCTGTGGATGCGGGGCACACGACGCACGTCACGCGAAATCTACGAGGCGCTCAAATCACGTGGGGTGCTTGTTGTGCCGGGAGAATATTTCTTTTTTGGGCTTCCAGACGACTGGTCCCACCGGCACGAGTGCCTTCGCATTTCTTTTGCCATGGATGAGGATGACGTGCGCGCCGGATTGCACATCATCGCCGACGAACTCAAAACCTCGGCCTTCCGTTAGGAACCACGTATTAGCCTTATTTAGCTAATGGCACAGCAGTCTTTGCCCGAATGGCCCAGCGTGTTGGCGAGAGTTCCTCTTCAAGCGAGATGGGGAACGGGGTTCTGTCGGTGATTTCTGAAAAAAAGCCGTCCATCCAAGAAAAACCTGGATCCGAAGTGTCAAGTGATCCGAAGTCCTCATCGTCAATAACAAGACGTGTGCTTTGGCCGCCTGCTCGAGACTCGACGAAGCCTCGTGTGCCAAGGATTTTCAGACTTTCATTGCCCCAAATTCCCGTTCCGGGTGGATTCAAATAATTTGAGGAAATGGCGGCCACTCCGCCATTTTGCAGCGTCATTGTCAGGTTTGCGGCCATCACTAACCCACCTTGAGACACAGGATTTCCGGCCTTCGTCTCGACGGCTTGGATAGAGCGGATGGGGGTGGCAGCCACGTGTTCGACCCATCGCAAGGCGTGAATGGCATTTTGACCAATCTGTCCGCCGTCTATCGCCTCATCTTGCGGGCGTCCCTCGTGATAAGGATAAGACTTTTCGGCTATAACTTGTACCACTTGTCCAAGTTGTCCGCTAAGCACCACCTTGCGCATGCCAAAGTAAGGTTGGCCAAATGCAGTGCCAGCCATTTCGTGAAAGACCTTCCCTGTGGACAGTGAGGCCGCGATCACCGCATCCAAGTCATCCTCCGTCATCGCGCACGGCTTCTCCGCCAGAACATGTTTGCCGGCATGCAGCGCCAAAATGGCATCACGGGCTTGGTCGCAGCGACGCGGCGAGCAGAGCACAACACAATCGATGTGGGGAATCAGGATCAGTTCTTCGAGAGATCCACAGCGTTGAACCGAGGAACTTTCGCGAAAGCGTTCTGGAAGTTTCTCTTCGGGGAAGGCAGAGACGGCCGAAAGCACTGCCAATTTGTGATCCACCAGACTTTCGTGAATCTGGTGACCGTTGATGCCATGAAGTCCGACGTGGATCATCCTGAGTGAACTTTCTCTGTGTGATGACTTTTCGAAGCACGGGTCATGGCTTCAATGACTTGAATACCATGAACAGTCGCTGCGATTGGCATGATGTCATTCGTGCGTCCGTGGACGGCCTCCGCCAATTCCTTCCACGGATACCCGCCGGAACCCTCGTTGCTCTCCCAATTCTCCGTGACAACATTTTGGTTTCCATCGGTGGTGATCAAGCTGAGGTGACTGGAATGCCCGGCTTGGCCATAAGCAAAAGGATGGACATTCCGAAGGATGGTTCCGCGCTCAAAGTGCAGCATGAGGGAATTGCCATAAAATTGGCCATTATCCACACAGAAGCTGGCAAAGATTGTTCCGAGGGCTCCGTTTTGAAACTGCAACGAGAGCTGAGCATTGTCAGCGGTGGGGCGTCCGGTGAAGATGCGGGTGCTCTGAACCTGAACCCCCTCAACGCCACCAAAAAGCCCAACCAGGTCATTGATCAAATAGATCCCAAGCCGAAAGATGGGAGCGCACGGACACTTCTCAGGGTCATCCAGCCATCCGCCGTCAGCCTGTTCCCTATAGGAACAAACCACCTCCCCCCGGCAGGAGATCGGGTGCCCAAGGTCAAAACGTTCCCTCCAATCCTGAATTTTCTGTAGAGATGGTGAGAGGCTAGGTGATGGGGAGTTCAGCAAAATAACGCGTCCCAAAGCGCGGGCCTCCTCCAAAACTTCGCGGGCGGCTTCGGGGTCAAGTTCAAAAGGTTTTGTTGTCATCACATCCTTCCCAGCCCGAAGAATTTGTTTGAGCAAATCCGCCCGACCAAATGGCCCTGTGAAAAGGCCCACCACCGGAATCTCAGGGTCCTCCAAGAGCTCAGCCAACGAATGGCAAGCTTTCACTCCGTATTGTTCAGAGGCTTTTGAAAGCTTGGCCGGTTCAAGGTCACACACGGCCGCCAGCGTAAAATATTCTTTAGCAGGATCCCGTTGGAGTTCTTCAAGGATCTGGCTTCCAAAATTGAGGCCGATGATGCCAATTGGCAGCGATGGGTGGGTGAGGGTCATGATCGGAATATTGGAATTATGCCGACAAAAGTTGTGGCGAGTCCAGAGGGGAACATGCGTTTTTTGGCCCACACGGGCACATGATACACTTAATATACATTTGGGATTGTCTTTGAGTTCGGTTTTGTCAAATTGACGAGATGGCTCGCAAGCAAGTTGAACGCTCCCTTCCCCCAGTGGAGAAAACGTTTGTGGCCTTTGCCGGGTTCGATCCCAAAACCAGCAGACAGGGCGTGATTTTGCACGAACTCCGCGTGGCAGCCAAAAAGCTGCGAGGCACGACGTCTCGGCCCTTTTATGCCATGAGGGACATTGCCCAATATTTTGAGGTTCCACTAAGAACAGTTGCGGTCGCTTATGAGGAACTGGAGTTGGAGGGATTGCTCAACCGGATTCGGGGATCAAAGACCTTGTTAATTGGAAAAACTATCTCCCCTCGAAAACCGGTGCGTGCTGTTGTTGGTATTCCACTCTGGCTGCATTCCATCGTGGTATCCCCCTACACCCGGCTTCTCCATGTGGAATTGGAAGAGCGTCTGCGCCGCTGTGGTTTTGTGGCGGACATCATCTTTTTTCGAGATAACGAGCGCAGCAAGCCGGAGTTCGCAGAGCGACTCCTTCAACACAAACTGGACTTTGTGATCTGGCATACCCCCCATGCCTCGGATGCTCAAGTCCTTCTTTTTCTCAAAGACAGCGGAGTCCAGCAAATCCTCATCCAAACTGTTGAGAACCCGATCAGCTTGGCATTGCCCTCCTATTTCCTCAATTGGCAGGTCGGGTATCAGGCCATGATGGACAATTGGCTCGCTCAAGGAATCAAGACCGTCCTCTTGCCCGAACCTGCATATGTTCGCTCCCAAAAAGCGATGCACGGGTTCGCCTCCATGTTGACCAACTGCGGTCTGGATGTTCGATTTATCAAGGGCCAGCCAGTTGCACTCCGCAATGCCGCATTAAAACTCCGGGGAGACTCCACCGTGGTGGCCTTTTTGGATCAGTTGGGAGCCGATGCCTTCTGTAATGAGGAACCAGTGCTGATTGAAGAAATTTTGAAACACTGTCGCTTGGCTTTCTGCCGGGGACCCCTTCGAATTCCATACTTCCGGCACCGGGATGCCGCCGCAGACGTGGTCGGTTTTTCTGCTCATGAAACGGCCGAGCGCATCGTGAATGATTTGCGGGATGGTCATATCCTCGGGGATGGCAGAAACAATGTTTTTGAGGCGCACTACACGCCGCAGGTGTCTTTTAGCACAAACATCGAAATCCTGTGACCCTTCATAAGTGTATTGATTATGTATGGATGCAATGCCTGCCAAGAATTTCGCAAGGTATGGGTTTATGGATCACACACTTTCCTTCCCCTCAGGCGCTCTCTCAAGATCGCTCCGCGTGTTCTTTATTTGTCTCCTGTTATCAGCCCTAACGTCTCATGCTGAGCCTGTGAAAACCGATTTATCGATTCAGAAAATCCACGAAAAAGCCCTGCGCAAGGAACCGATTCGGGTCGTGTTTTTTGGTGGTTCTCTCACATGGGGAGCCAATGCCAGCAACCCTCAGACAACCAGCTACCGCGGGCTGATGATGCGGTGGTTGCAGGATCAATACCCCGGGACACCCTTCATTTTTCATGATGCGGCTATTGGCGGAACCGGTTCCCAACTGGGACTGTTCCGCATGGAGCGTGATGTGCTTTCTCAAAAGCCGGACTTGGTCTTTTTGGATTTCACCGTGAACGACGGGTTCGATGATACGGATCTTCAGCCATTGGCGACCTACGAACGGATTGTGAGGGAATTGCTAGCCAGAAACATCATGGTTGTTCCTGTGTTTATGATGTTCAAGTGGCACGCAGAGAAGCCGGACGCGCCGCTCCCTGCGCGGATGTTGGCGCATCTCAAACTCATGGAAGCCTACAACCTGCCATATGCTGACACGTTGGCGACCGTCTGGGCGGCGGTGAAAAAAGGTGCCAAACCTGAGGATCTGTGGCCGTTCGACGGAGCGCACCCGGGCGATGGTGGATATCAGCTGTTTTTCGAAGCGGTGCGTGATCGTTTTGAAAAAGGGACCACCGAGTCAGAGGTGGTGCTGATTCCCGAGGAGACGGTCTATCCTGATCTTTATCCCAAGTTCACTCGTCGCGTGTTGGTTGATCATCCATTGCCAGAAGGATGGACGCGCGAGAAAACGTATCGCACATCACTCTGGTTTGATGGCATGTCCAGCCGCTGGATGGGCGATGTGGCCTGCGCGCCGGCGACCAACAAACCGGGTGCCCTTGAGGTTGAATTTGAAGGGTCGATGGTGGGAATTTTTGGTGAGCGCAATGGGCTGGCTCCCGCCATCAAAGTGTGGGTTGATGACGTGCTTATCAAAGACCCAAAAGCGGATGCGGGAGTTGATACGTGGGCCATGGACACCAGCAAGTTTTCGGCACCAAAAAAGGGCTCTGGCAATTTGTTTGGGTGGACCCTGCTGGCCAAGGACCTTGCTGATGGCAAACACATCCTTCGCATTGAACCCCAGTGGGAAGGTGCCAACCCGGATGCCGAACTTCGTATCGAAAGCGTCTGCAGCGCTGGTCGTTGAAGCCCTCATCCCCTCTCCATGTCCCTCGATGACCTGCATGCATCCCTTATCGCCGAGCGGTATGAGAGCACCCGCCGAATCGGGATCGATCTTCTAAAGCAGCAGGCTCCAGATCGGGGGCAAGTCGTGCTCGCCTTGCACGATGCCCTTATTCGATTGGGTGAAATTACTGAGGCTCGCAGCCTTCTTGAGGAAGAGGCTCATGCGCTGACAGGCCTTCGTTTCGAGGCCGCTCTGCGCCTTGCTGACGACTTCCGAAAATTGACTCCGTATGACCAATACCGCAGCTCGGAGGAAGTAGGACTGGGATTTAGCTATGACGAATATCAAGAAAAATGCCATCGCCTTGCCGCGGAGGCTCTCCAGAAAGCCCGCCATGAGGCTGTGTCAGAAGACCAACTCGCCGCATGGAATTCTTTCAACGGATCTGAACAGCCGGAGCCATTCGACAGTCCCACCAAATTGGAACTCGTTCCCCCGCCGCAAGTCGTGGTCGGCGGAAGCCTCTGTGGACGCGTTGTTATGGAGGACGGCTTCCCGGCCTCCCATGCGGTCATCACGCTTGGACTGAAAGTTCACACCGAGTTGCCAGACCCTCGAACCTTCGTGTGCCGGTCCATGGGGTGCCACCCCGTCATTGGCCCGCTCAGTAAACTGACCACACAGACTGGTGCTGACGGGTCATTCGCCATCACGCAAATCCCGCACGGGACGCACGAGTTTCTCGCGATCACATTGGACCCGACGCGTTGGGAAATTCCCACACGCTTTCTGCTCAGATCGCTGGAGATCATGGAAAACGAGACATTGGATGTCGGCAGCCTCACTGTGACGGAATGGCAAAGCGCAGGTCCGGCCCCATTCCCAAGTCCCCATCCTGATTCCTTTGAGGAGAATGGCGTTCGTTGGGAGAAAATCGAGGAATGGAAGCTCCGCAATCCTTTCCACTACAGCTTTCGTCGCCAACC
>JBGTLQ010000340.1:0-4803 GCA_041744075.1 Terrimicrobiaceae bacterium | reverse complement strand
TGTGAGAGGGATACCAACTGGGCTGTTCGTTCTTTTTTATGGGCAGGGAGTAAGTGCCATCCTGTTCTGTATGCAGCGAATGAATTCGCCGTTCCGTAAACTGCAGCATGACGAAAAACGTTCCGTTTTCCGCTATGCCGGAATTTCGTTTCGCACAATGTCTCTTGTTTCGGTGGGGGCGGAGTCATGATAAATTGATGACGCCATGTTGACGCCCGAAGTTCTTAAGAAGACCCAAAACCATCCAAGCGCATGCTTGTCAGAGTTTTTGCGATTATTGGAACCTGTTTCGGACGAGGGGTTGCGGAAGATGGCGGCGAGGTCGGCGTCGATCACCCGGCGACATTTTGGAAAAACGATGCGGTTATTTGCGCCGCTTTATCTCTCAAACGAGTGCATCAACTCTTGTGTGTATTGCGGGTTTTCGAGGGAGAACGCCATTGCTCGTGTCACCTTGGAAATCGATGAAACACTCCGTGAAGCGAGGCATTTGTCGGCGGAGGGCTTTCGAAACATTCTGCTTGTGGCCGGGGAGCACCCCAAATTTGTGTCAGGGGGTTATCTCGAACAATGCCTCTCACGGCTGGCAGAATTTGTGCCCAGCTTGGCGATAGAAGTCGCGCCCATGGAGACGGAGGAGTATCTGCCACTTGTCCGTGCGGGGGCTGAGGGGTTGGTTGTTTATCAGGAGACCTACGATGAAGAGGCGTATGCCAGTCTCCATGTGGCCGGTCCGAAAAAAAACTTTGCCTGGCGTTTGGCGTGTCCAGAACGTGGATATGCGGCCGGGTTTCGTCGGATTGGAATTGGCGCGCTTTTTGGGCTTTCTCCCTGGCGGGGCGAGGCGCTCGCACTGGCGGCTCATTTGGATTTCCTGATGAAGACCTGTTGGAAGGCACAATTTACGGTGAGCCTTCCCCGGATGCGGCCTGCAGCAGGGGAATTCCACCCGCCGTATTCTCTGCCTGACCGCGAGTTCATCCAACTCATATGTGCTTTCCGGATAGCGTTTCCTCATGTGGGCATTGTGATGAGCACCCGCGAGCCTTCAGACCTGCGGGATGTATTGGCACCGCTGGGCGTCACGCTGATGAGCGCCGGCAGCCACACGGAGCCGGGGGGATACACCGGTCAGGGACGCCAAAATTTGCATCTCTCGGTGCGGGGGCGTCAGCAGGAGACTTTGGAAGACGTCGCGGAACCGCAGTTCACCATCTCGGATGATCGTTCTGCTGCGGAAGTCGCTGAACGTCTGGGGGCCTTGGGATTGGAGGCCGTCTGGAAAGATTGGGATCCTTCCATTCTTAAGGCGGCATGAACACCGCGAAGGTAAAGATTTTGCTAAACGGGAAACCGCATCTTACGGGCGCTGAAACCATCGCGCAGTTGGCCAAAAAACTTTCGCCGGCCCCACAGACGCTGCTCATCGAGCACAACCAACTCGCGCTCCACCGCTCGGAGTGGGAAAAAGTCATTGTTCAGGAAAACGACCGCGTAGAAGTTTTGCAAGTTTCGGCGGGAGGGTAGGCGAGCGGCAAATCTTGAACCACGAATTACGAATTAACACGAATTTGATGCCAGAGGAAAAGGGAAGCGGCTGAACCAAAAAAACCGCGAATGCACCAATAAACGCGAATAAGTAGAGGAACAGGGAACCTGTTTCTTGCAATTGCACACTGCCTCTACCCCGCGCCACCCTTCGATCTGCGTGCTCTTGCCACGTGCGCGGATTTGACAATTTCATCCAATTCATCTAATTTAGATGATATGTTAACTCTCACCGCCAATGAAGCAAAGCAATCGCTTGGGAAAATTCTTGAGGCGGTGCAGCGGGAGCCGGTGATGATTCGCAGGCACAACCGGGAGGCGGCCGTGGTGATGTCTCCTGAGGAATACGACCGACTGCGAGGCATCAACGTGATGGAATTTCAGATGTTTTGCGATCGGATTGGGAACCGTGCAAAAGAGGACGGGCTCACGGAGAGCAAATTGGTAAAACTTCTCGCTGATAAGTGAACCGGACTGCACGATGGGTTTTTGACACGAACACATTGATCAGCCGTCTCCTGGTGCCGGGTTCTGTCCCGGCCCTTGCCCTGCAGAAGGGACTGAAGTCCGGGTATCTCCTTGTCTCTGACGAGACGCTTGAGGAGTTGGCAGATGTTCTGTCCCGCCCAAAGTTCGAGAAATACGTGACTGTGCAGGAACGGCGGCGCTTTTTTGAACTGTTAGGCCGGGTTGCCATCAGAGTGGATATCGTGCGACCCATTCAAGCCTGCCGGGACCCAAAGGACGATAAGTTCCTATCTGTGGCTGTCGCCGGGAAAGCAGATGCCCTGGTGAGCGGAGACGGCGACCTTCTCGCTTTGCATCCGTTTATGGGCATCCCCATTCTGAGTCCAGCCGCATTTCTGGCTGAAAGGAAAGCGTGAATGGCTTTGGGAAAGTGGTGGAACAGGGAACCTGTTTCTTTTAGGAAGGTTACAATCCATGACTGGTTCTCACGCGAGGGCGCAAAGACGCAAAGGAGATAGCAGGCAAATCCACAGACCTTTGAACCACGAATAACTCGAATGGACACGAATTTGATGCCAACAGACCAAGTCAGTTATCCTGCAGAGGAAAAGAGAAGCAGCTGAACCAATAAAACCGCGAATGGACGCCAATTGACGCGAATAAGTTGAGGAACAAGAACCTGTTTCTTTTCGGGATAGAAAACCACTTTCACGGTTTGGGCCAACGGGCTGAAGAAACACCGACCATTCATAGCTCCCCATCATTGGCGTGAATTGGCGTCCATTCGCGGTTAATTCTGCATATTGGAATGACAAACCCATTTCTGATATTCGTGTTCTTCGAGTTATTCGTGGTTAATCTTTTTGTTCGGAAAGAATCACGGGTCAGGTAGGATGACTTATTTGAGCAAGGGATATCGGCACAGCTTCCATGGCCAATATGTCTTCTTGCCATCGGATGGTGACCCTTATAAACCAATGCGAAATGAGGGCTTCACAGGTGGTTTATGGACTTTGCCTTGCGATTATTGGCTGTCTCTTTCTATACCTTGCTGCGTGGTGCGGATATGCCCTTCTCCTTGTTTCTGAAGGGGTCGTCATCCGTCTGTTCATGCTGCTTATGGGAATCGGGCCGTTGGTGGCGGGAGTCTCCCTGATTTTCTACGCGTGGCGCACGATCTTCCGTGATTCCGTAAAAGAGGCTGAGGTGAAGCCTTCGTCGAGCGTGACACAAAAACCTTTGAATCCGTCCCTGATAATCGTTGTCTGGATTACCATCGTTTGTATCGGATTTCTGACGGCCGATTCCATCTTCTCTTCTGCCCTGTTCTACTTGCTGATCGGCCAATACCTGATTGTCGGCATCCATGACATAGGGCATGCAGTGGCAGCCAAGGGCGTCGGGCTTGTACCAACGAGATTGCAAATCGGCTTAGAGCCGGAAATCCTCTCTTTCGGATTAGGCCGAATGCGAGTGGGAATAGGGATGAACTTCTTCGGTGGATATGTTGCGGCGATTCGAGGAAAAGCCGAGTTCACACGCACAAAAAATCTGGCTTTTGAACTCGGAGGGCCTATCGCCAGCTTTCTTCTGTTTGTGGTCGTTGTGGCAGCCGCCTGTCTCATCGGTTTTAATGATCCCTTATCGCAGCCGATTCCTTTGCTGCTATCCATGACATTATTTGTCGCCCAGAACTTCATCATGCTCATCTACCTCTTCGTGTCTGATATCACGATTGATGGCAGCCAACTTAAGCCCGACATGCCCGCAATCTGGGAATGCCTGGTTTCCTCGGATCAGCAATGGGAAGCGAACAATCCGTGGCTTGGAAAAATCAACAACTATATTCGCCGTGGTATGTGGAACGAGGCCTTCGAAAAAGCTCTCCCTTATCTCCAACCTCACCCTCAATTTGCTTTGCATTTTGCGAATTTTATCATGTTGGTGGACAGGGAGATCGTTCCTATTATCAAGAAGCTCGTGGATGACACTCTCTCGGGCGGAACTCAGCCCAGCCCTCAAGAATGTTCATGGCTACTCTTCACGCAGGGAGCCTGCCACGCCTATCAAGGGGAGGTGGCTGCTGCAAAGAAATGCTTGGAGGAGGCGTTTCAAAGCGCACCAACCGATTCTGATAAGGTGAATTTAAGCGAACAACTGGCGAATCTTGTGATCGTGCAGAGATTAATGGACATGCTCCCGGAAGCGGATCGGTGTTCCGAGTATGCCCTGTTGCTTGAACACGAAAGTATCACGCTCAAAGGCACACGTGGATCGATACTTGTCGAATTGGGTCAGTTGGAATCTGGCATGGAGATGCTCAAGGAGGTTTTCGAAAAGTCGGAATCGGAACACGACAAGGCAATTTCTGCTTTTTATATCGCTCTGGGATTTCGGAAAGTTGGCGACTCGGCGTCTGTGCTGCAATGGAGGGAAGAGATGATGAGGCACAATCCACCGGGTTGGCTGCTCGTGAGGGAGGGGGAGTTGGATGGCGGCTCGAGCAGTTCGAAACTCGTTCCGAGTTCCGCTACGACGGCAGCACACTAACGGGGAAGAGTCGGGAGAAAATTCATCAAGCCAAGAAGCTCCTCCGCCGCGAGGGATGGCGTTAAGGTTCCCTGATGGATTCTTGCTTCGAGGCATTCGGCTTTTTTGGAAACTTCTGGATCGGCGAAGAATCGGGCACGTAATTCCTGTTCCACCAACGCCCGCCACCATGAGATGGACTGTTGTTTTCGGCGCAAGGCATACTGACCATTGGCCCGCACGTGCGTGTGAAACTTG
>JBGTLQ010000339.1:0-2869 GCA_041744075.1 Terrimicrobiaceae bacterium | reverse complement strand
TACGCCAAAGCCCACTCCTACAGCGCGGAAAGGCAGCCGTTTTATCAGGAGTTTGCGGACGAAATACAAGGTCGGGGTGACCTGAAGACGATTTGGACTATGCGCAACGACAGCACCTATTTGGTTCGATGGGCCGCACCGGCCTTTATGAGAGAATACGTGCGGAACATCCCCATGGATCTGACCCGCGGTTATTATTTCGGCTCGGATGGATGGGTCTGGGGGCGCGAATTTATCCGCAAAGGAACAAGTGGAAAACATCAGCTTGAGCTGAAGAAGCATTGGTTCCAGTGGCTACTGTGGGGACGTTTGGCCTATGATTCGAACATTTCAGATGAGCGGTTTGTCGGCATTCTCCAGTCTCGTTTCCCAACGGTGGATGCCGCCAAGCTCATGGCTGCATGGCAGGCAGCTTCGATGACTTATCCTCTGGTAACCGGCTTCCACTGGGGGCCGCTGGATTACCTGTGGTATCCGGAAGCTTGTGTGGGCCATCCACCATACACACAAACCACAACCGGGTTCCACGATGTGAATCGCTTTATCACATTGCCGACGCATCCTGGGACAGGTTTTGTATCGATCCCCAACTATGTGGAAGCGATAAAGAGCGGGAAGCCGTTTACAGAAACTGGCCCCAATGAGGTATCGGCGCAGTTACTGGAGAATGCGACGACGGCCTTGGCCGCTCTGGAAGAGCTTGATGCAGGGGATGGCTTCGAACTGAAGGAGACATTGGGCGACATCAAAATTATGGCGATGCTCAGTCGGCATTATGGACATAAAATTGCCGGGGCGACATCGCTCCATCTTTACCGCGAAACAGGTGTGGCGGAGCATCAGGCACGGGCGGTTGCTTCGCTTGAGTCTGCCGCAGAAGCATGGCGTGCTTATACGGAAAATCTCTTGGCCAGATACCACAACAATATTTGGATGAGTCGGGTTCGAATCGGCGGAACTGTCGATTTTAATCAGATCACAGAATGGGTGGAACAGGACGTCGAGATTGCGAAGACTTCCAAGCCGACCGAAGGCACCAATTCAAAAGAGAAAAAATGAAGCGAATAAATCTTTTAGTTTTAGCATCACTCGCTGGACTGCCGCAGTTATGAAACCAAATCGAAGTCAAATCTGGAACCGCAGAGAGGCTCTCACAAAGGCTTTTTCGATCGCAGGGCTGCTCTTGGCAGCAGTGGCGACGGGGAAAGAAAAGCCGAACATTCTGCTGATCCTCACGGACGACCAGGGATATGCTGATTACGGGCTGTCGGAGTTTTCCAAGGAGGAGGTGAAGACGCCGCGGATGGACTCACTTCTCAAGGCGGGCGCACGCTTCACACAGGCGCACACCTCGGGAGTCACCTGTTCTCCAACCCGGGCGGGGATAATGACCGGCAACTATCAGCAGCGGCATGGCTTTTATCACACACCGGATTCGCGCGAGGGATTCGATTCCGAAGCGAAGCTGATGCCCGAGTATTTCAAGGATGCTGGCTATGCCACCGCCTGCTTCGGGAAGTGGCACCTGGGACTCACCGATGCGTTCAATCCCGTCAGCCGTGGATTCGACGAGTTCTACGGATTCCTCGGCCATGGCGGCCACGACTATTTCGAACTCAATCCACCCGAGCCCGGCGAACCTGGTTTGGGGATGTACCGCAATCTTGAGCCGATCACCGACAAGGGCTACCTCACCACGCGGATCGGTGACGAGACGGTGAAGTGGATCAAGGAGAACCAAGAGAAGCCGTGGTTTGCCTATGTTTGCTTCAATGCGGTCCACTCACCCGCGCAGGCACCGGAGGAAGACGTGGCCAAATTTGATACGGGTGATCCAACCCGTGACAAGTTGATGGCGATGCTCATGCACCTCGACCTCAACATTGGACGGATCATCGACCTGCTGAAGGAGACCGGGGAGTATGAGAACACCATCATCTTCATGCTGACCGACAATGGTGGTGCGAATGGAATGAAGGCCGACAATACCCCGTTGCGCGGCGCCAAGGGGAGCGTTTGGGAGGGGGGGCATCGAACCTTCTTCAGTGTCTCGTGGCCAGGGAAGATCAAGCCCGACACCGTTGTGAACGCACCCGTGATGTCATTTGACATATTGCCCACGGCCCTGGAAGCCGCCTCGCTGCCCGTCGACTCCGCGAGGATCAAGGACGGCCAGAGTCTCCTGCCCCTTATTTCAGGGAAGGAGGAGAAGCTTCACGACCGGCTGATTTGGGACAACGCACTCGGACCGTTTGCTGTGTATCAGGATGGATGGAAGCTTGTTCATGAAAAGGCCGGGAGGAAGGTACTTGAAAGCTCCCTTTACTACCTTCCAGACGATGAATCCGAGTCCAAGGATCTCTCCGGATCGAAACCGCAGAAGGTGGAAGAGCTGCTTGCGCTTCGTGAGGCGTGGCGGGAGGAAATGAAGCCACTGAGCAAGAAGCAGCTCAATAAATTGGACAATGAAAAGAAAGACACAAAAAAATAATCGCTCTTCGAATTCGTTATCTTCTTCGACTGGCATCGACATGTCTGTTCGGGTGGTGATCGACGTTGACAATCCGGGCGGCCATGCGCGGACCTTTACAGGTTTCCCTCGCTTTGTCGCTCGTCTAAGTCCGACAGGCTGCTAGCTTCAAACCGATGTTGAGCCCCCTTCTTCATCTTTTTGCCTTCTCCCGAACCCTGGAAGATTTCAAGGTGCCGCTCCGTAGTGAGAATGCCGGACCCGCTATGCGTTTTCTACCTTTCCTCACCCTTCTTAGCACCTCCATCCGTGCGGAGGAATCGCATCCGCGGGAATTCGTGAATTTTCTCGATCAGCATTGTTACAGCTGCCACGACTCGCCCAGTGGCAAGGGCGACT
>JBGTLQ010000338.1:0-28021 GCA_041744075.1 Terrimicrobiaceae bacterium | reverse complement strand
CAGCCTTTTCCAAGCGGATGAATGCAAGGCAACGTTTCTTGCGATCTTAACCCGATACAACGAGATCGTTCAGGCCTGCGAGACGGATCCTGTTCTGCTCATTCGGTTCTAGCAATGGTCTGACCCCATTTCTGAACTTTGTTGCCCACCACCACCCACTTTCGACCCATCAGATGCACGCAGTCATTCTTCAGATTTCTCATTGATGGCACCCTTCGCTTTAGCGATTTCCACCCATTGAGCATAGGTTATAGGACACTGCCCGAGCCGCTTTGCTTGGAAAGCATTTAGAAAAATTTGTCCGGGGATATAATCGTGGCCTTTGTCTTTCTCAGATCCTCGCCGTATACCAAACCATGTAATGAGGACATCTTTGTAAAAAATCTCCGCAATGTCATGAGCGCCTTCTTTCGATATCTTTGCATCCAGTTTGTCAGCAATTTTTACCGCTAATTCTTTGGTAATAATCCGCTTGCTCATTTAGTCGGGGTCAAAAAGTCCTCCAAAACTCTCAGTTGAGCTGAAGGATGTGGTCCTAGTTTTTTGGGATCCATTGCTTTCAGCCGCCGAAAGCATATGGCAATTAGTGATTTCAGGTTACTCACTGCCTCCATTTCTGTGTCCCCGCCAGCACCAATACCTGCATCGAAGAATGTTGCTATATATTCATCCTCAATGACTTCTAGTCGTATTGTAATGGGCTTTTTCAAAAAAAGAGATTCTGAAGCCATTGACGAGACAGTAACGCAGGATTCCTTCTTTGGGCTGATTTCAGAAATAATGGAGCGAAGCTCAAGAACTACTTTTTCTAGGACAGAGACACGGAGAGCCAGTTCCGCTTCGGCTCGACTTTTTGCAATCTTTCTAAATGCACTGAGAATTGCATCTTCCGCATCTGTATCTTCGCCAACCTCGCGGAAAATATCGGAGGGCAGAACATAATCGCAGTCAAGGCCCTCATCGAACGGTTGGTCGCTAATTCGTTTCTGGGAAGGGCACCAATCTGCCATTCTGGGACTTGCGATCTGGAATAAACGATTCATGGTGTTCGAGGCTCCTCTAGGAGCAGAATGCGGAAGAATCGATCAGACAGTTCGTGGCCTTCGATTACATATTCCGGTGTAATGTCTGTTTTCAGAGTTGATCTCAGTGAAATACGAACATTCTTTTCGCCAATACGTTTCCATTTCACAGACGACACCTTTGATCCCGATACATTAAATGTCCCGGCGACAAGTTCCACAGAAGTCCCTCCAGCACTTGTGTTTGCTGACAGAAGTCGTATGGGTCCGTGCTCTGGAAGGTCTGTGAAAGGAATGAGAAACTCGGTCTCATAAGTCAGAAGAATCGGACGCTTTGCAACCTGGATGTAGAGCTTTTGAATTTCCTCAAGTGGCACTGCATCCTCAAGTTCAAAATCTTCGGGAAACCAGTCCCGTCGGACTATTTCGATGTGGAAATGGTGCTTTTTACCACCCGTCATTGCTCGAACACAATGTTCGACATTTCCCTTTTTGTATGAGGAAAAAACAACTCGCGGTTTGACGAGCCATTTCTCGAGCTTTTTTGACCCAGGCTCAACGCAGCCACAGGCCACAATCCGCTGGGCTGGACTTTTGGATAGATTCGGGAAAAGGAGATCCATCTTATATTTTTAAGTTTGGGAAGAGATATCCATTGGTGATAAATACGTCAGTTTGTCTACAAAATCACCTAGGATGGCGAGATAAAATGAAAAACAGCAGCCCGTGCGCCGCAGGGGCCAGTTCGCGCATTCTTCCAAAATTGTGATATCTGTGGCTAGTTAGTCGGCTAGTTAGTCGATATGTATGCCAGCGCGACTTCAGATTTCCTTAATGAGGTTTTGTCCATCATCGATACGTGTATTTTCCCCAGATGAGGTAGGTTTGACGAGAGCCAAAAAATTAAGAAGCAATCACCAACAACAGGGAGAACGGTGCGTCTCGACCGTTTTGAGCTTTGTTTTCCAAACGAAGCCAACGCCCACACGGTCGAAACGACCATGCCCCTAGACTGAACTCGCCCCATTTAGCTCGTGATCCTTGCGATTTGAAGTGGGTGGAATTGATCGGGCGCTCCACCGCACGATGAGAAATTCTGCGCGGCTCCGCCGCCATTTGATCCCATCGCGCTCGGAGATCGCGATCCACCCAAAGCGATCTCCTCAACATCACGCGCATTTTAGCCACACTCTTTGCAACAGCCGGTCATGAATCGGCATTGACTTTGGGAAGGGATTCCATCATGTCAGAGCGAACCTTATGGACGAGATCATCAAAAACATCAGCCTGAAGCTCAACCTTCCAGAATCTGTGGTTCGTCAGGGTGTGGGGATCATTCTCACCTTTGTGAAACAAAAGGCGGCTGGCACACAGTTTGAGCGTTTTATTGCGCTGCTGCCGGGAGCTTCGGGGGTGCTTGCGAGTGCTCCTTCTCCCTCCGGCACCGCAGGTGGCGGGCTTCTGGGAGGACTTTTGGGCAAGATGGGTGGCAATCTCGGTGCAGCGGCCGAGGCCATGGGAGCTCTCCAGAGTGCCGGGATTCCCATTGACAAAGCGGCTCCTTTGGCCAGTGAATTTTTTGATCAAGCGAAGACGGTTGCCGGCCCAGAAGCTGTCGCCGCCCTGCTGGAACAAATTCCCGCCCTGAAAGCCCTCCTCACAAAAACCGCTTAATTATTATGAGTCATTTATCCAACCTTCTCTCCAAAGTTTTTGGGGGCGTGAAAAGCGCCGCTGCTTCCTACGGTGATTCCATTAACACCATCAAGGACGCCATCATCCCTCCACCGAATGTGATAAATCCAGCGGATGCGTCCAGCAATGTGGGGGTTTTGCCAATCCTTCCCATCGCTCCTGCAGAACCGGTTGTCCCACCCGAACCCGTGGACGTTACAGCAATTTTGGATGAAATGGCCGACAAACACCCGGAAAAATTGGATTGGAAACGTTCCATTGTTGACCTTATGAAGCTTGTCGATATGGACAGCAGCCTCTCGGCCCGCAAGGAGCTTGCCAAAGAATTGGGGTATTCAGGAGACTTTGGGGATTCGGCCAAGATGAACATCTGGCTGCACAAGCAGGTGATTCAAAAGATCGCCGATAACGGCGGGATCGTCCCCCAAGATTTACTTTCCTGACCACCCGGTGAAAACCAGGCTCGTGGTGATCACGGGTTTGACGGTTTGTTGACGGAGTGCGTGGGCAAGGATCGCCGCATAGGAATCCAGCTGTGGTTGGTAGAACAATTCTTTTTCGGCAAGAGCCTCAGGGGTTTTGACCACGTCCGATTTAAAATCAATGATGTCGGCGTGGGTGATTTCGCCCTTGGCGTTTCTGGCAACCACCACCCGGTCAAAGCGGCCATTCCAAAGAACCTTGTCCATGGCCACCACAAAGGCCCGCTCCCGCCAGACCTGAACGTCAGCTTCTGGAACCTGCCAAGCTTTGGCGAACGCCTCGCGATCAAAGGCCCGGCTAAGGGCGGCATTGGAGCCAGAGAGCTTTTCCATCAGTTCCACAAGCAGGGAGTCGGCAACCGCTTTTTCCATTCCGACCCAGTCCGATGACGTTTCCTGCAGCAGGTCCGCAGCACCAATTTTGGGCAGGTCACTCACCCATTCCACCGCCGCCAGCCAGGCATGGATGGCCGTTCCGACAGCCATGCCGCGTCCACCGGCATTGCCAAAACGCTTGGCAATCGTCACCGAGTCGCCTCCCTCCTGAGAGGATGGCGACCTGCGATCCAAAAGGATTCGCGGCGTGTTTTGTGGAAGGAGCATCTTTTCGCTCACGCCGAAATCAGGATCCTCGGGCACCAGCGGAGGAAGGGAATCACGTTTGGTGGTCCCAGAATGTTCCGCAAACCAAGCGGGAGCCTCGACCGAGGGTTCGGCATCAGGAGCCAAAACCAACTGCAACAAGCTGCTCTTCGTAAAACTTTTTGAAGACTGTCCCCGTTTGCTCACAACCATGTCGAGGGTTTGCCGGGCTCGCGTCATCCCCACATAAAGCAGAGATAGCTCTTCCGCCACACAGCGGATGGTGTGACGGTCCTTCCTGGCACCGTCATCGATCACCTTCGTCAAGGCGTCATTGGGTTCCACCCAATACTCGTCCCCGGCAGGATCCTCTCTCACAAAGTCTGGAGCGGCATGCGGCTTTTTTCCGCAGGTGCCAAGATCCCCAAGAATCACTGCATCATATTCCAAGCCCTTCGAGGCGTGGATGGTCATCACACGAACGGGAGCCGGACGCCCGGCGGAAATGCGGGCGGCACGCACGGTGGTCACCAGGGCCGAAGCACGGCCTCCTCCGGCGATGTCAAACTGACGGGCCAGCGCCAGAACTTGCTGACACCGGGCTTTGTCATGTGAGCTCAGGGCCTCCTGAAAAAGCGGGTCAAAAACCCATGCCGCGATGAGGCCCGCCGCGCCATCATTTTCCCACTGATGGTGCCATGTCCTCAACAAATCCTTGGATCCTGGGCTTTTGAGTTCTTTGGCCCATGACGCCTGAGCGGCGAGAATGGCTGCTGCAGATCGGTTGTGGGGGTGGTCGAGAAAGACCAGGCCGGCGAGAATCATTTCGACTGCCAGCGAGTCGGTGAGCACCGAGCCACTTCCACCCGGTGCCGCATCAATCCCGGCTCGACGCAGCGCATCGATGGCGGAAGGAATTTCCTTCGTGCGTCGAAAGAGGATGGCGATCTCCTTGGGTGGTTCGGATTGAGCAAGGAGAACTTGGACTCGCTGGACGATAAAATCTGTTTGCTCAATCTCTTTGGGAAGACACCAAAGCCGTGAGGCACCGGAGAGCGTTTTCTGATGCGCCGAGTGTGGGGCATAACCGGTCATCCATTGCTGAGTGGCCTTCTCAAAATTTGCACCTCCCAGGTTGTCGGAATCGACGGATGCCATACCCTCAAAAACCTGATCCACTGCCTCCAAAATTGCCGGGCTTGAGCGGTATGATGTGGAGAGAGATTTTACCAGAAGCGAGGTTTCGGGAATCGATTTTTCGAAGCCGCCGATTACCTCCGGGTCGCTGCCTCGCCAACCATAAATGGCCTGCTTGGGATCGCCAACCACGTACGCCGTGCGGTCCGGTTGGGAAACAATTTCATCAATAACCGGACGAAAAAATTCGAACTGTTTCCGGCTGGTGTCCTGAAATTCATCGATGAGCAAGTGCGTGATGCGGGCGTCGAGGTGAAAGGCCAAATCTTCAGCAGCCCCTCCTTCTTCCCAAGAAATGGCATCGGCCACAGCTTCTTCAATTTCGGCAAAAGTGACCCCACCCGTTGCGAGAGATGCCGCTCTGCGGGATGGCACATAAAGGGCCCGCAGGTCATGCAGAGCGTTTTGTCGCCGCGTGTAGGCACACAGCACGGCATTGCGTGCAGATTGGGTCAGGTCCTGCAAAGCCGGAGCCCATTCTGGCGGGAGGCAATCGTCTTCCCCGCTGACGAGATCCTGCATGATCCGGGATTCTCTCAGGAGCACTTCATAGGCGACACCCGGATTCATCAACCCCACGAGAACGTCTCGTCTTTTTTCAAATGGCTTGTTGGGGGCGCAATACCCCTTTTTGTCCGCCTTGTTTAGCTTGCCGGGCAAATCTTGAATGAGGTCTGACCAGCGGGTCGATTGCTCGGCGCCCACAAACTCCGGTTGGGTGTCTGGCCTAATGGACGCAAGCTTCCGAAAACGAATCGCAACCAAAATTTCGAGCAGATCTTCCCGGTTTTGAATTCGCCGTTTGGGCGAGCGCCACTGCTGCCAAGACCGCTTGAGATTTCCGGCCTCCGCGCCTGCCACCATTTCAGCAAGAACTTCCGCAGAGAGTTCCATCTCGTGGTCTTCCGAGATCACCGCCCAATTGCGTGGCAACAAAACAAGGTCGGGCAAAGACCTCGCCACCCTCGCAAAAAATGCATCAATGGTGCCGATATTTAGGCGATGCAGATTGCTGGAAAGGCGTTCAAGCGCCTCACTGCATTGTTTTTCTGTCAGGGTGAGCCCGAGGTCCTTCGCGAGTTTCGATCGTTCGGATTCAAATAGCACGGCCTGCGAAAGACGCGTCATCACGCGCGCAAGAATCTCCCCCGCAGCAGCACGGGTGAAGGTTGTGGCAAGCAAACCAGCCGGATCTTCGGCGGGTTCCCGCAGCAACAATCCGATCAGGTGTGAACTGAGTTGGTAGGTTTTGCCGGAGCCTGCCGAGGCGCGGATAAAAGAAATATTTTTCATTCGACCCCCTCCTCTTCGTCGTCAGAGACGAGATTCGACAGCCCGCAAAGCGCGCGGAAAATGGGGTCATCCTGGGTCAGGGCATCCGGGTTATGATGGAATTCCCCGGCGAGAATGCGGGTGGCTGTGAGAACTGCCATTTCCATACCTTCGGCCAGTTTGTTCTCGGAAAAAGTTGATGAGATCCCGGCGTTGGTGGGGTCTTCAGGAAGCATGAAGTAAACAAACTCTGCGGGCGTTCCGGCTTTCCAATCAGGCAATACCTCGTCAATTGGATGATCGAGCAACCAGCGGTAGATCGGGAATTGCAGGCTTCTCCATCGGGTGGAACCAACCGCCGAGCAAGCAAAGTCCCATCGCGGTGATGAGCGCTTGGTCATCGTGAAATGGGCCTTGTCAGGCTCGTCTGGCGAACTCCCGGTTTTGTAATCGATCACCCGCCACTGGCCGGTTTTTGGATGAAAATCAATTCGATCAATTCGCCCTCGGATTTCGATGGTTTGCCCATCCCGCAAGCGGAGCGGCCGACGCAATTGGTCCCCTCGCCCGTCACCATTTTCCGCATAAAAAATCTTCCAACCCTCCGCAGAAAGCTGCGCTTGGACACGGGCAAACATTTCCAATTTTTCCAAGAGCGCATCCTTTTGAAAATCCACGGTCGCCGGTTGAAGGCCGGCAAAAGTTCTTTGGTAGCGGGAGTCAAAAGCAGCAAACAGAGATTTACGAATGACCACTTCCTCCTCGGAATCCCGGAGAGACGCGTTGTTTGCAAATTCCCCAAGAACCGCATGAATCAGATTTCCCCCCATCAGGCTGTCGATTTCTTGGGCGGTGTCATCAGGAAGTTCAAGCCGCAGGGCCTTCGCAAAATAAAAGAGGCGCGGGGACCGGAGATAGGCGGCAAAAGCGGAGTGCGAAAGCGCAGAAATTGGCGATGGCTCGATTTCCGGCAACTGCAAGCGGGTGGTTCGTGTCTCCTGAACGGGGGGTTCGTTTTCTGCACGTTCCACAAAGAGGTTGAGGAGTCTTGTGGCGAGGGATTTCCCAGAGTGCCCCTGAAGCAAGATTCGGCTAGGACGGAGGGGATCTCCTGCGGCTGATTTGCGCGGGGCGCAAATCAACACGTCATGCGGACGGATGCGTGCGGCTGTGTCCATGATGTAGGCATCGCGGGCGAGGCGGCGTTTGTCAGGCCGGAGCCCAAGAGCTTCCCGAAGACCACCCGGCAGGAACGGGTGAGCGACCGGCGAGGATGGCACAATCCCTTCACAAACACTGGCAACCGCCACGGCAGGTGCATCCTCGGACAACAATTCCAACCAACCGATAATTTCCGTTTCCTTGCCGGATGACATCGCTGGAACCGATCCACCCTCCAGCGAATCCAGAACCATATTGAGAAAGTCCGATGGCCGGATCTCCAAGTCGATCGCTGAGGATTGGAGCTGAGTAAACGCTTCGTAGAGCGCTTTGAAAGGACAGAGAATCGCGCGCCCTGATGGCGTGGTGTCATCTGCAACCACCGAACCATACATCTTCAGCAGCAGATCGTTAAAAAAATGCGACAGTTCAGGAATGGGCTTGGGCTCAGTCCTGATAGGAAGCAATTCCTGCAAGGTGAGTTCCAGCTTGATGAGCTTTGCAGGAACGTCCCCCTCGGGATAGCGGGATGGCTCAAATTTGGCAGGAAGATGGCCCATCTGAAGTCCATCCAACTCGAATTCCAGGTCACCCAGCTTGGCCCGGAAGTCCTGCTGACGAGCCAGTTCGGCCACAACCGGGAAGGCTGGTGGCGTATCCCGGGGTCGATCAAGAAATTTGGAAACCAACCGCAACATTCGGAACGGTCTGGTTTGTGAAAATGGTTTGGCGGAAGAGGCGCGGGCTTCTGCTCCCCCGGCTTCGATGGCATCCATCAAACCGGGGATTTCCGTTTCGTCGGGTGCCACAACAACAGCCCCTTGACGCCGACTCACCCACCCGGCGATGAGACCCGCCTGGGCGAGAGAATCCTCAGGGGCAGCAAGTCCCCCACCCTCAAGTTCCAACTTTTTGCCAACCCAATAACTCGGGATCACCCGACCCCAGGCATCAAATCCTGGACTTTCTTCTGCAAAAATCAGCACAGCCGTCTCGGGCCTCAACCGTTCAAATCCCCTCAAAAACAGGGGATCAAAATCCGGGAGTCCTGCCAGCACAAGACGCAAGCCAGGCCGTGGAAGGCCATGCTCTGACAACTCTGCCTTTCGGCGCGACGGATCTTGCCGCCCCCATCGCGCGAGGTGTTTCTGCGCCGCGTCACAAACCACGCCAAAAACATCCCATCGACAGGCAGCCCGCTCTGGGGCATCTGGATTGGCTCGCAGAACATCCGCGACCTGCCGGGCCCCAAGACAGCCGGCGACCAACTCGGCATCCACCGCGGCAAGTGTCGCGGCGAGGTTTCTCTGGGAACTGGAAAAAAATCCTGAGTCCTCCAAACCCAAGATCAGCTTTTCGGAAGATCCCAATTCCCCCAAGGCTGCCACCCATGCCGCATGAACCTCAAATGCTCCCGCTGTTGAAAACGACGTGGGCAGATGAAACAACGCAGCCGGCGCATTCCCCGGGGTCGTCACCCGAGGCGGAACCAGCATCAACCCCGCCCGATTTGCGGCCAAAGCCAATCTCTGTTCCAGACTCCTTGCGGTCCGCGCCCCTTGAACAACAATCACGAGATTCGACAAATCAGGAAGTCGGGTATCCTCCGCCTGCGCCATCACCCATAGGCAAAGCGAATCCAAAAAGGCTAGATCGTAACCCAGAAAATGCCGATTGGCCGGTACTGAGGCGAGTTCGCTTTGCAGTTGTTGAAACACCATGTCATAGTTATCCGAAATTGGGGGAGAAGGTCGAGCTTCCTCGAAAGCAAGGGCTGGGTTCCTCGAATTAGGCATTCACTGATTCATGTGTGATCAAAGGAGTTGCAAAAAAACCTTCTTTTTACGTGAGGTGTGTGTTAAGGATCACTCAATATGAGACTCTCTCTCGCACTTGCAGCCGGTCTTTTCCTTGTCACAGTCCTGCCCTCCTGTCACCTCGGTGAATCCTATTCCAAGAACGAGGCGGCCCGCGTTGCCTATTTGGCTGACAAAAAAACATCATCCGCCACAATCAATGTCGAGGGTGTTTATTTCTCTCCTGATTGGGGCATTGTTGTGCTCAGACAACAACCCGGCGGTAAAGTCTCCGGCATGATTGGAACCTACGGCGAAGCAGAGGGCTACGTCTCAGGCAACAAGGTTTTCCTCGCCGTGGTGGATAGTGGATGGACAGAATACACTCTGGAACTTCATCGTCCACAATACGATAAACTGAAAGGCCTTTACTCGGCCCATGTGCCATTCAGTTCCGAAGATGCGAAAGAAGTGGTCTTCAAAAAAATCCGACGCTGATTTCTTAAGGAGCCGCCAGTGATTCGGAGTCTGTTTCTCGTATTGATATCGAGCGCCTTCATCGGGTGCTCTGCGATCGAAGAATTTAACACCACGCGTTATGACAATCATAACGCCTTGGGTGATGCCTGGCTCTCCGATCAGATGGAACCCCCCGAAATTGATATCTCGGGCTCCTACAAATCCGATGAATGGGGTCGCAGCTACTTCGCGCAAAACGGAGCAGAAGTCCGCGGCCATCTGGGAGACTTTCCTGTCAAAGGTGTGGTCTCAGGACGTAAGGCCTACCTTCTGGTGACCGAAGGCGGCTGGTATTATTACAGTGCCATCGTTGAGATGCCACGTCCTGGATTGCTCACCGGTTACTACTCACGCAGCGTGCCTTACAAGCGCAGCGCCCGGAACGATTTGCTGCTGGTCACCACGGATTGAGTCCCCGGCGATTCTAGAACGCGCAAGTAGAGGAACAGGGAACCTGTTTCTTTTGGACCTGCTTCCTTAAAAAACTAATATTTACCTCGTTCCCACCGGCACCGCAGCCGGAGGGGGAACCGCAATGGTTGGTGTGGTGCTCTGACGCCAATGCAGGGGTGTTCCTTCGGGCAGAAGACGGACGGCGCGGATGATGTCCCAGTTGGTGAGGCGAAAACCGCCCAGGCTGGATTCGATCTCCATGTGCGAGGGATTGCTTGCGCCATGAAGTCCAAATGCCAGCGGTGTGGGGTCATCGGATTTGGCCAAATTGATCCACACCACGCCGACAGGATTATTAGGACCGGCTCGCAGAATTTCTTTTTCTTCAAGCGTTGGGGTCTGGTCAGGAGTCGGTGACGGGCCGGCGTAAAACGAACTCACCGGGCGTGGGGCCTGTCTGCTTTCACGCAGCGTGGTTAATTGAGGACGAGGAATGGCATCCAGAATTGTCCACGTCCCACGACCTCTCAATCCTGGACGCGCGGAATAAACCGGAAAAACTGCCACAAGACGCTCCCCTTCAAAAATCTCCAGACGCGACAAGTCCACGATAGCAGCGGTGACTGGTTTTGATGGGTCTTTGGGTGGCTGCGCGTAGATCCGCTCCTCAATCAAGTAGGCCTCGACATTTGGAACTCGAAACTTCGTGCCTGCTGGTGGTTGGGGAGGCAGGGTGGGGTTGATGCTTCGAAGAAAAGCTTCGTCACAATGAAAACGCTCGGCAACAAACTCCCATGCCGTGTGGTAGGTGAGCAAGGGTTGATCAATCAGTTCCTCATAGGTGAGCGGAGGTGTTTTAGGAGGGGTCTTCGGTTTTTTGGAACCGGGGGCCAAGCTGTCTTCGGGTAAACGATGCCGCTTGGGTGCGGCAATAAATCGAAAATCTTCGGGACGGAGCTCGTAAACTTTAAAGACATCGCCTACTTCCGCGAGGGCCCGCTGGCGCAAGGTGTCCTCATCTGTGATGCCCCCATGGGCGATTTGATAGACATACATTAATTTCTCAAAACGCGGACTTGATTTGCCATTGATCGGACCGGGTGAAAGTTCTTTTCGGTCAAGGTGCACTTGAAAGAGCAGAACATCGGGATCAACACTGGGAGGGAGGTTTGGGATTGGAGGGGGCGCTGAGGGCGACTCCTCGGCGGCCTTGGTTGCGGCTGGAGAGGGCATCATCGCAATTTCTTCCGCGCTGGGAATTCGCAGTTCGTCACCAATCCGAATCAAATTGGTGGTTAGACCATTTGCCATTTTGAGTTGATCCACCGTGATGCGGTGGGCTCTTGCGATTTTGATCAATGCGTCCCCTTTTTTTACAATGTAGGTGCTTGCGGGATCAGCCGCAGCCTCTTGCTGAGGGGCAGTGCCCGGAGCGGTGCCTTGTGTGGGCTCGGGCAAACGATACCCCCATGTTGACTCTGGCGTTGTTTCCACTTCCCACTTCCACTTGACTGCCTCATCAAGCCCGGCTTCCACACGGCTAAATGTTGTTGGTGGCACCTGGCTGATGCCAACCAGCGGCACAGCCATCAGCGCTGTCAGTACAAGCACCAACCTTGATCGATGAAACAAAAAAATCATGAATGTTGATCCTCGCCCAGATCGCGGCGTTCCTCAAGCTTTCAAGTCATATCCACGTGGGGTGTGAGGAAAACCGGTGGAGGTTATACCTTTCTCCCACGTTTTGGGCCGCTTCAATCCGATTTAAGACCTCAAGATATAAGTCGGCGGGCAAGGGACTGCCCAGCCCTACCCAAGTGAAAACGCGCTGGCGCGAGCGGGATGCGCCCCTCTGATGGTAGGGCGGGGCAGTCCCTTGAGCGCCCAATGATCTCAGCCAACCCCGCAGGCTGCGAGGGCGGCCATGAGACGATCCACGCGGTCACGCCGGGCATTTTGGCCCATAAGACCGATGCGCCAGATTTTGCCTGCAAGGGGTCCCAGACCGGCACCGATCTCGATGCGATGGTCACGGAGCAGTGCCTGGCGAATGGGGGTCTCTTCAAAACCCTCTGGCAAGCGAAAGGTGGTCAGAGGATTCAGCCGATCCTGCTTGGCCACCAACGGTTCGAAACCAAGAGGTTCAAAACAATCGATCAGGTAGTTTGCGGCGTCCGCATGTCTGACTTGACGGGTTTCCAAGCCTTCCTCAAGCACCTCAGCCAACGCCTCATTCAAAGCGGTGACCATGCTAATTGGGGCGGTGTGATGATAACTCCGGCCCCCTTCGCCGTCCACATAGGCAAGGATTTCTGAGAGGTCGAAATAGAAGCTTGGGACTTTGGTTTTTCGGGATTGGTAAGCTTCGCGGGCTCGTTCGGAGAGGGATACGGGAGACAGGCCCGGCGGACAAGCAAGGCATTTTTGGGTCCCGGAAAAGACGAGATCGACGCCCCAGGCATCAATTTCGACCGGCATCCCCGCGAGTGCGGTGACGCAATCCAGAGCAAGGAGGCCATTGATTTCGTGCATGGCATCCGCCAAGCCGTCCACACGTTGGTAAACCCCGGTTGATGTTTCCCCGCAAACCACGGCCGTGATTTTCGGATGATGAGTGTGAATGGCTTCGAGCAAATCATTGAGTGGCACCGCTTCCCCCCATGGGGCCTGCACGCGCAGGACATCGGCTCCGAGTTTATCCGCAAGATTGGCCATTCGGGTTCCAAATACGCCGTTCACCCCAACCACCATTTTGTCTCCGGGCTCCAAAAAATTGAGCAGCAGAAATTCCATGCCCGCGCTGCCGGTGCCGCTCACAGGAAAGGTGATACGGTTTGTTGTCCGAAAAACGTCCTTCAGCCGGGTTTTGCATTCCTCCATGACCTGCAAAAATTCCGGGTCCATGTGGCCGATCATCGGGCGGGCCAGCGCCTCGCGCACGCGGGGGGAAATATTGCAGGGGCCAGGGCCGAGCAGTAGTTTTTCGGGTTTTTCCATGACAGGATTAGTTTGGCAGAAATAGGATTCGTCCGCAATTCGGGCAGTGAACGATGGCTTTTTCTCCTCGCACTTCGAGGGCCGTTTGGTTGGTGACTTTCATGTGACAACCTGTGCAGACCTCATTTTCGAGGGGAACCACGGCGGTGTCTCCTTTGCTGCGGAAAATCCGGTCATACTGCTCCAAGAGATCTTCATCCATGCCCTCGGCAGATCCCTTGCGGGCTGATTCCAGTTCGGAAATCAGGGAATTGACATTGGGAATCTTGGCATCGAGCAAGGCGATCGCTTTATCGATTCTGGCTTTTTCGGATGCGAACTCGGCTTCGGCGGCTTGAATCTGTGGGGCCAGGGCCTCCGCTTCTTCCATAAAGACGATTTCCCGATCTTCAATCTGGGAGATCGCCTTTTCATTTGCTGCGATCTCATGGGAAAGCGCTGTGAACTCCTCGTTTTTGCGGGTGGCAAGTTGTTGGTTCTTGTAACGCTCGATGGCGGCCCGTTTTGTTCCCGCTTCGATCTCCAAATTCTTTTTTTCGACTTCGATTTCTTTTAATCGTGTTTTTGCGGCGTCGAGGCGGGCTGCGCAATCAGCGAGCTGTTTGACACGTGATTTGCGTTCTTCTGGGACCTGAAGAAGTTCGGCCCGAAGCGAGCGAATTCGTTGGTCTCGATCTTGAAGGGCAAGCAAACGCTCAATGGTATCAATCATGGGCGTTATTTATGCGTGATCGCAGGGGAAGGTGCAACTGCGATTGACGGGTTGGTGCCACACAATGAGATTTTTTTAAATCCCCGTTGAATATTGGCACTGCTCCTGCGTTTATGCAGTAATAGCATGGAAATAGCAGCGGTCACAGCGCCTGCCACCGAGCAGAGAGGGGTTCGCATGGCGCGGATTGACGGCCTGCGGGCTGTGGCCATTATGGGGGTTATGTTGCATCACTTCGGCGTTCAGCCGGGGGGATGGCTCGACTGGGGACCGGTTGCTCCAACAGTCTTTTTTATCCTCAGCGGGTTTTTGATCACCATCAGCCTGTTCAAAATGCAGGAATCCGGCCGGACGGGGGTGGTGGCGATGGGAGGCTTTCACCTCAAGCGACTGGCCAGGCTTTTGCCTGCCATGTATTTGATGCTTTTGGTGGGTTGGTTTTCCGGTCTCCCGGAATTCCGGGAGGGCCTGATTTGGCACCTGACCTTTCTCTCAAATATTTACATGGCCACCACGGGGGAGTGGGCCGGCTATGTTTCCCAACTGTGGTCGCTCTCCAAGCAGGAACAATTTTATCTTCTTTGGCCGCTGATCTTTTTCCTGCCGCTGCGCTGGTTGGCGTATGGCATGACGGCTGTTATTTTGGGAGCGCTCAGTTTTCGGATCCTGTGTATTCATTTTGAGGTCCCTGATATGGTTCGGTGGATGCTGCTTCCCGGGTCTCTGGATGCCTTTGCAGCAGGGGGACTGCTTGCCATTTTCTTACGCAAATTCCCGCATTTCCGTTTAAAGAACTGGGGATGGTTGGCCGGGGGACTTGCCGTGGGGTGTTGGGTCATCGCGCGGATTTTGCGGCATATGGATGGAACCGGGAGTGTTCTGGTGGCCTTTGTGGATCTTTTTGAAATCGCCTTTTTTGGTTGGCTGATTCTTCTGGTGATCCAATCTCCGGGAAGCCCGATCAGCCGGCTTCTCTCCACCAAACCGATGGTGGCCTTGGGGCGAATCAGCTATGGGCTGTTTATTTGGCACATGTTGGTCGTTTCCGCCTTGGCACCGCATCTGGACCGGATGGGGCTAACTGTGACGGAGGGCATGTTTGTGCGCACGGTGATCTTGGTGGTCACAAGCACGATTGTGGCCTGGCTATCATGGACGGCTGTCGAGCGACCCGCCATGGCCTGGGCAAACTCAGTGGCCACAAATGCTCCTCAAATTGTCACACGTGTCCGGCAGGTGGCTTCAAGGGTCATCTGCCAAATCCAAAGCCTGCTTGCCAAGAGGGAGTCCCTCTGACTGAGTGACTCGACTTATTCTTTTCTCTGGGCAAAAAACTGGCCCCGCCCTTCTCCGGTGGTTTGGTAGGACCATTTGCCGCCCTCGCTAAGGACAAAGTGCAGGCAAAAATCCTTCGTGCCCATCAGATGCTTCGGCAGCTTCTTCCAGTCGAGACAGACATCATCAAAGATTACAACCGCCTTTTCGGCAGCAAAGGGTTTGGCAATCTCCCACTCTGCGAGAATCCCGGAGGTGAAGTGCATGGAGTCTTGGAAAAACAGGTCCCAGCTTTTGACGGCATCCCGAAGAAGTGGGGGAAGAACCTGACGAGAATCACCCTCAACAAACGTGATGTCCACCCCGGGGAAATCCGCTCTGGCACGCTCAAGGTTTTCTTCGCGAAACCCACGCAGTTCCTTCCAATCCTCCATGGGAATGCTCACATCAGGATCGCCGTCGTAGTCTATGGTGAAGATTCGGACCCCGGCGCCATTGTGAGAAGCCGCTTTGGCAAGGGCATAGGTTCCCAATCCTTCGAAGGTGCCGGTTTCGACAATGGTTTTGGGTTGGTGCCAGCGCACGGTGTTGTAAAGCCTCCGGGCTCCCGCAGGATGGGTTGACCAGGGATGCTTCCAGCGCGAAGGAGGCAGGTCGTCGAGTGGGGCCGGATCAGAACAAAGATCCTTCCATGCATCAGCAAGTGTCATACTTAGGAAATCTCCATCAGCGTCTGATTTGTCGAGCATGGTTTTTGGTTCGCAAGAAAGACGTCCAACTCAGAGCGTAGTTGCGCCGGTGTCAAACGAGCCTGCAACGCGGCAATCGCCTCATTGGCCAACGCATCACACCGCTCGTTGCCAACATTGCCGGAGTGCCCCTTGACCCACTGCCAAGAAATTTTGTGGTTTGCCATGATGGCATCCAACGCGCGCCACAGGTCCGCATTTTTGACCGGCTGTTTTGATTTGGTCATCCATCCGGACCGTTTCCAATTCTTGGTCCAGTCGGTTGCGCCGGAAATCAGGTATTTGGAGTCCGAGTGAAAAGTCACATCACACGGCACTTTGAGAGCTCGGAGCGCCATGATCGCTGCTTGAATTTCCATCCGGTTGTTGGTCGTTGCAGGCACTGCTCCGCTGAGCTCCTTGCGGTGATCCCCATGTGTCAGAACCGCAGCCCAGGCTCCTGGGCCGGGGTTTCCGAGGCAGGCCCCATCGGTATAAATCACGATCTTTTTCATATCAGCGGCAAATCTTTAAGCAGGGCTTTTCAGAAATTCCAAGGCCCGTGTCTCCGACCAGTACTGATTTTGTTTGTTGAGCGACACAAAGCCCACATGCCCACCGCTCGCCGGGGCCTCAAAATGGAACCACCGGCTTGTCGCGGCTTCTTCAAAGGGGAAGCATGCGGGCGCCAGGAAAGGGTCGTTGCGGGCATTGACCAGGAGGGTTGGAAGGGCAATCCCTGGCAACACTGGGCGTGAACTTGCCTGCTGCCAATAGTCTTCAGCACTCAAAAATCCATGAATCGGTGCGGTGTAGGCCCCGTCAAATTCCCGAAATGTGCGCATCTTATCCAACCCTTCATCGGTCAATTCGCCCGGAAATCGCTGCATCTTCTCCCGAATTTTTTTTCGCAATCCGACAAGAAATCGATGCATGTATATTCGGTTGGTGAATTTCTCCAGTTTCCTGGAACTGGAGGCCAGATCACAGGGCACGGAAAAGGCCACAGCCGCGACAACCCTGCGATCCACAGCGCTTCCCAAATCACCGAGATATTTCAGCGTCACATTCCCTCCAAGACTGAAACCAACCAAACCCAATTGCCCATACCGACCGGTGGAAAGTGCATGCGCGATCACCGTTTGCAAATCGCCGGTTTCCCCGCTGTGATAGGACCTCAGCAATCGATTTGGCTCCTGACTGCATCCGCGAAAATTCCAGGCCAAAACATCCCAGCCATTCCTGAAGAACGCAGCAGCCATGCCTTGAATGTACGTGTTGCTGGCATCGCCCTCCAGCCCATGGGTGAGAATCGCCAAGCGCGAACATCCTTCGCTGACCCGCCAATTCAAATCCAGGAAATCTCCGTCATGCGTCTCGATCCGCTCACTCTGCGTGGTGATTTGATTGACCGTCCGAAACAAAGCCGGATAGATGGTCTGAAAATGCCCTCCCACAAGCCCCTGCGGGGATCGATAACTGGAGGGTTCAATGATTGGCATGCGCACAAGGTGAGGAAATTCCGCACGGGTTCCCAGCCAATTGTCATTTCTGCCCGGAGATCCTTATTCGACACGAAAATCCCTCTCCAACAAATCCTCCAAAGCTTTCATGACCACTTGCAGTTCCGCACGAATCTCAGCGGCCTCTGGCGAGGGATCGACCGGTTCTGCAAAAATGCCAGCATAGCGGGTGACAAATGCCTTGTGCTCGCGAGTGTCCCCGGCAGCTTCAAACAACCTCCTCACACGCGTCACAAGCTCCCCGGCCTCCCGTATCTTTTCTCCGACCTTCTCCGCCGTGGTCTCGCCCTTGGAGAGCGCCTTCAACTGACGGCACTCAAAAACCCGGCAGCGCACAGGCCGCTGCAAATACACCTCACATCCACCATTGTTGTGAGCGGGGCAGGGTTGAATGAGATGCAGAGCGCCCGCATGTCTTTTGACCCGGAGCCCAATCGCAGCCAGAGCCCGGGGGTCGTCACCCGGCTGAAGGACCGCCCCAAAAAATAAAACCCCATTGCAACACATCCCACAGGACGCACACAGCCGCGAGGCTGTTGCAATTTTTTCTGAATCATCTACGACCATCTCAGGAGGAAGACTATGACTTCTGGGTCACCGACCTGACAATCAATCTCCTTGAAGACTTCAGGGAGCAACTGGTGCAATGCCAGCAGGCAAGTTTTCTGGATATGTTTGGACTGTTCCCGGACGATACCGATAGACAAAACGATCCAGGCTGGAATCAAGCCCTCGAAAAATCAGGGGGTCCTCAAAAAGATTGGGATCGTTGACTGCTGCCCATTGAACCGGGCATTCGTGTGCGGACGCCCAGGCGTGTCCAATATTGACATAAAGTGGTTTCTCCTCCGCATCCGCCTTCCTCAAAAGCTCAAAGAATGACTCTGGTGACCTCGCAACAATCACATGGGCGTCGTAGGCATTCGGAGGATTCACAAAACTCAAGGTGATCGTGTCAGCTTGTCTGGGATCATTCGGCTTTAAGGACGCGCGCGTGCTGAGGACGGACTCGCGAGTCGGCTCGATCGGATGCTGCAGATGCCATGCACGGATTGGTTGTGAAAATGCGAAATAGACGACCACAAGGCCCACACAAGGAAAGGGGGCGATGTGGCGTGTGGGCGTAAATTTCGAAATCCAGGTCCCCAACGCATCCGCCCCCAAGGACAAAAACGCGCAAACCCCCAGGATTCCGTAAATCAAATACCACTCAAAAATTGGGAGGTTTCGGGAGTAAGCATGAAGGACGGCGAGTAATGGAGAAATCACCAAAGTGCAGGTTGCAACAAAGTTCATAGGGGACCGCTTGGCAAATCGCCAAAGACCCAATGCCATGAGTCCGGCAGCAGCCACTGCAAAAAATATCGCTCCTCCAGCCTTGGGAAAGACATGCCAGAAAAGTTCCGGGTAAGTGCCGTCTCCCGTTTGTTTCCAGGTCGCGCCAAGTGTTAGGTAGCCGCTGATTTGAACTAGAAAATCCGGACTGATTTTTGCGGGATTCAAAGCTGCAGTAGCCAGGTAAGCATGAATTTGAGGCACCAGAGGAAACATCAACTGAATCACCACCATCGCCGCTATGGCAAGGCAGGCAAACCAGCGTCCTATACAATTTGTTGGAACCAACCGCGTGCAGAATAAAAACAGCAGCCCAAGATTCAGTATCAGCAAAAGGTACAGTGTCCCCGGCCACGTATACAGTAGAAGAAAGTGAATCAGTCCATAAAGTCCCCAATAAAACCAGCGTCCCGTATCGATCCCCCGTTTGGCGAGCACCAGCAAAAGGGGCACTAGAAGCAGAACAAGCGAGTACCCGCGCGCTTCACTCGCATACCGCAAATGCCATGGATGCAGCGCAAGGAGAAAAGCTGATGTCACCCCGGCCAGAAAAAACCCATATTCTGCCATCATCCACGCAAGTGCACCGATGGACGCCACACCGGCGATAAAGGCCGGGAGACGGTAAGCCCACTCAAGATCTGACAAAGAATCCCTTTTTATTCCAAGCGAGGCCGCCCCAAGACTCACCTTGGCAAGCAAGCTGTAGAGGATATGGTTTGTTGGTTTTTTGTAGGAATACGCTGTGTCACGCCACTTGAGATGACTCAGATAAGGGAGCCCATCCTTGTCCATTTTGTAAGCTCCAACAACGGCTCTTCTTAGTGCATATTCCTCATCACCCCAGAGGCCGTGATTGAGACGTTGAGCTGCAAATGCCGCCGAGACCACCATCGCTACCCCAACCAAAGGCCAGAACCACCGCGGATAACTCAACTTGAGCGCGTGGGACGTCTCAAACTTTGACCCAGACCACCACGGACAGAGGCCTGCCAAAATCGCAAGGACAGCAACATTCGCTGCCATCGCCCACCATGAGTAGGCGGCAATCAGATCGCGAAGCTTTGGTTCTGAAATCCCTTCCTTGGCAATGTTCCAAGGTTTGGGGGACGCAATGAGAAGCACCACAAAAATACAGAGACCAAGCAACAAGATCACCCGCCATTTGGTTGTGGTGGACGCATTCCACCAGCATGCCCCACTCTCCGATGCCCATTTCTGAGCCGTGCGCCTCACAGCCGTATCACGACAAAAGCGGATCTTTCCGACCTAAGGCGTGCGAAGAAGTTCCTCATGTGGGGAGTCCGGTCTCTTCCATGGATTTCGCCCGGTGCTTCTCAACAAAATATTTCATCGTTTGGAATAGCACAGAGTCGAAATCATGGCGGGAGCGCCAGCCAAGCAGGTTTCTGGCCTTGCTCACATCGGGAATCCTGCGGTCACAGTCCTCATACCCTTTTCCATAAAATTCCTCACTCGAGACACTCAGGATTTCCGGGGTGGGATCCCCGGGAATCCGAAACTCCCGATCAAATATCTCAATCATGCGGGAAGCCATCTCTTTGATCGTCACCTCATTCTCAGGAGTGCCGATATTAAAAATCTGACGATCACAGACTCCACCCGGATTTTGAAGGATTCGAACAATGCAATCCACAGCATCATCGATGTACGTGTAAGCCCTGAAATTTGTCCCACCGTCCACAAGCTTCATCGGCGTGCCATAAAGCAGGGCATTCATGAAATGGCTGAAAACGCGCGGGTTTCCGGTCTGCTCGCTTGGCAGGTAATCGATCCTTGGGCCAATAAAATTGAATGGTCGAATAATCGAGTAGTTCAGGCCCTCCTCAATTCCATAGGCATGCAAAACGCGTTCAAGCAACTGCTTCGCACTGGCGTAGATCCATCGGTGATTTCTCACTGGGCCCATAATGAGCGGGCTTTCATCCTCAACAAACGGCTCGGGATGGTCGGCCGAGTTCTTTCCAAAAGCTTTGGCTGAGGTGATGCCATAAACCTCGCACGTCGAAAACTGGACAATGCGTTTTTTGTGTTTCACGCAATATTCCGCAATTTTCAGATTCTCTGTGAAATTGAGTTTGAAGACATCAATGGGATTGCTGACGTACAAAGCAGGGTTGGCCATGGCCACAAGGTCCACCACGACATCGTGCTGTTTCGTCAGCTCTTCCAAACGCCCATCGTCTTTCCTGATGTCGAAATGGACATAATTCAGCGCTTCGCCGCCAAGGGTTTCATCAAGCTTCTCCCGCTCGATATCCAAGGCCGTGACCTGATACTCATCATCATCCAACAATCTTTCGGTCAGGTTCGCCCCAATAAACCCACCCGCCCCCAGCAATAAAAGTTTTAGTTTTCCCATATTTATACGGCACACCCGTCGCGGATCATTGCGCGAGAGTCGCTGCCGGATTCAGAATTTCCGTTTTGTGTCCGATGATCAACTGTAATAAATGCCGTGCATAATTTCGTGTGATTGTCCATTATAGTGGACATGCCAGATATCAAAAGCTCAGCTGAGGAACGAACCAAGGAAATCGGCCGATTGTTACTGGAGCTGCGTGAGGGCCGCAGGATGTCAATCCGAGACGTTGCAAGGAAGGCGGGTTGTTCACCAAGCTTTCTATCGCAGGTGGAAAAAGGATTGTCGTCGCCTTCGCTTGAATCCTTGCAAAGAATTGCCAAGGCCTTTGATTTTACGATTCTTGAACTGCTAAGCCTTGCAAGAGAACGGGAATCGACACTCGTCTTGAAAGAGGGACCAGCCGGCCAAAGCCTTCAATCCTGGCCGGGAGCCATCCTCAGCCATCTCCTCCCTTTTCATATCCCCGCAAACATGAGCTTGCTGTATCTGAAACTAAACCCTCATCGCCGCACGGCACGAAGAGTTGCTCAGCAGACTATGAAGGAGCTGGGGGTCGTGCTAAAAGGTGATGTTGAGTGTGACATTGGGGGGACCAAGCACCAGCTCTCGCAGGGTGAGATGATCTACTTTGACCTCATTATTCCTCATTTTTGGAGGAATTCTGGCAAAACCAACGCTTGCGTTTTGCTCATCAATCCCAATTTCACGCAGGTGCATGATGTTCAAGAAACGAAAAATGAAAGGACCTGGATCGCATAAAAAATACAGCCCGCCGCAACGAATGTTACGACGGGCTGTTGTTCCCCCCAGAACAACACCCAATGAGCAGTTACTGTGCCAATATTATGAAAAATTGAATCTCATGTGAACCATGCCCCACGAGGATATCAGCAATTTTCATCGATGCGAACATTAACCGATCTGGGATGTGACGATTTTGCCACAAAATCACAAATAAGGTGACACCCCAGAGTGATTTTGATTAAGAAGAAAAAGTGAAAACTTTCATTGTTTGTGTGGGGCTGATGGCATGGGGCTTTGTGGAGGAGGCTGGAGCATCGTCGAAAGATGTCACGTTCACAGCAAGCCGCAAGCGGTTGGACTACTCGAAGGACACCAGCGCGGGGAACAAGCTCATCGAAGAAAAAGAAATTGTGTACGCCGTGAAGGCAACGAGCAAATCCTTCCGGGATCTGGCCGACGTGGTGATCAAATACAATATCCTCTATGAGGAAGAGCAGCACGGTTCCACGGCGAAGCCTCAGATTCGAGAACTCGCTGGGAAAACGATTTTGCCCATTATGCAGACAAACAAGGCGGTCGAATTCGATACGGATCCCATCACTTTGACCCAAGCTAAATTAGCCTCGAACTGGGTTTTTACGTCGGGAGCTAGCCGCAAGTCCAAGGATCGGGTTGTGGGGCTGTGGTTTCGCGCCTTTGACTCGGAGGGCAACCTCCTCGGGGAATACATGAACCCAAGCACGGTTGGCACTAAATATTCTTGGAAGGAGCCGCAGTAGCAAAACTTGCTCGACCTGCCCCCCTTCAGGAGACTTGTCAGAAAGGGTGTTGATGCGATAATTTCAGAACATGTGGCGGTTCCTCTTTTTACTGTTAAGCACAGCATCCCTCTCACTGGCCCAAGATTTTGAGGTCATCCTACCAGAGGACCGTGAGATTGAGACTATTGAAGTCGAGCCCACCAAACCCACCATTGAAGGCATTGTGAAAAACATTTTTGAAACGAGAAAGCCGTGGCAGTTGGTAAATCCGGCGGCCCCGGCATCTTTTGGCACTGGCGAAAAAAATGTCAGCAAAGATTTTGGCCCTGGGACTCCTGTCAAATCGACGGGACTGATTGTGTTTGGGATTGAGTGGTGATCAACCGGGGGTCGCGCTGTTTTGCGCGACCTATCTTGAGCCCGAGATGTGGCATGTGCACCGTCACGTGCATGCGTTGAAAAGCTTTCGTCCGATTGTGATCACTCAAAAGCTGAGAGGATCCTGGCCCGGAGAAACGCCTTATATTGTGAAGCGGTCTCCACAAAGGGAAATTGGCAGATGGGCCGAGCGACTGACCGGCGCCCCTTGGCAGGCCAGCGGCGGGGAAGCACGGCAAATCACAAACCTCATGACCCGGGAGAACGCCGCATTACTGCACATCTTTTTTGGCAGTTCTGCCATCCATTTGCTACCCGTGATCAGGAACTCACCGGTTCCGGTGGTGGTCTCCTTTCACGGGTCAGATGTGGCGGGTGCGATGACGGGTCTGAGTTACCGTAAAGCGCTCGCGGAGATGTTTGCACGAGTCGTGCTTGTGCCTTGCCGCTCGCAGCACCTGGCCGATCAGGTGCGATCATTGGGATGCCCGGAGGATAAAATTCGGGTGATGCGGGCTGTGCTTCCGCCCATCATCAAGCGCCAAATCACACCACCGACAAATGGCGCGTGGTCGGTGGTGCAGGCGGGACGGATGGTGTCAAAAAAAGGGATGGTCACATCCCTACGAGCCTTTGCAAAATTTCATCATCACTTTCCCAATGCCACATTCACAATCGCTGGCGAGGGTCCGCTCAAAGAAACCCTCATCGAGCACGTCACAGAGCTCGGGCTGACAGACTCGGTGGAGTTTTGCGGATTTCTTTCGCAGGAAGAACTGGCGGGGAAATTCGAAAAGACACATCTTTACCTTCATCCCAGCGAAACTGTGAAAGGGGATGTTGAGGGCGTTCCCAATGCGCTTTTGGAAGCCATGGCCCATGGGATTCCTTCGGTGGCCACTTGGCATGGCGGGATACCCGAGGCAGTCGAGGACAACAAAAGCGGCCTCCTCTGTGAAGAGAGGCAACCCGATCAACTCGCCGAGTCTCTTCTACGGCTCGCTAGGGATCCTGCGCTTTACGCAAAAATATCCGAAGGTGCCGCCCAGCGGATTGCGGAGACATTCTCGCCAGAGCCACAGTCGAAGCAGATTGAGAGTCTCTACCGTGAGGCCTGTCACAAAATAAAACCCGGATCTTCCCATCAGGGGGTGATTAAAAGTGAGGTGAATAGCGATAGCCGGCAAGATGCCAGCGGTCCCAGGGTCGGCTGACTCAGCCGCTTTTCATGGCACCATGTTCCGCGTTCGGGCCGGATCGGCTTGCTGTTCGAAAAATCCCATGCATCATGCGGCTCGCAATGGTCAAACTTGGAGTTCTTGGTTCGGGGAAAGGTTCAAATTTCGCGGCACTACTGGAGGGAATTTCCTCTGGTCAGATCCCCGCCAGCGTGGAGATTGTGTTCTCTGACAATCCGCAGGCAGGCATCTTGGACCTTGCCAAGAAAGCCAACATCCGGGCTGAGGTGATCCATGAGCCTCGATTCAAAACAAGGCTGAGTGATGACGTGGAATCCGCAGTTGCTCAGCAGCTCAAGGCAGCAAGCGTTGAGTTGCTTGTGCTGGCTGGCTACATGCGCATGGTCAAGAAGCCACTCCTTGAGGCGTTCCCCCGCCGGATGATCAATATCCACCCCTCATTGCTTCCAAAATTTCCGGGCTTGGAAGCCTGGAAACAAGCCCTCGAATCAGGTGCCTTGGAGACTGGCTGCACGGTTCATTATGTCGATGACGGGATGGACACTGGCGAGATCATCGCACAAGCACGTGTTCCCATTCTAGCAGGAGATTCAGCCGCGTCCCTTCATGCTCGCATTCAAGAGGCAGAACACCGGCTTTTGCCACAAGTTGTCGCGGAAGTGTGTGCCGCAGTCACAAGACCATGAAATTCCGCCTCTCCGACCTCAACCCCGAACAGCATGATGCAGCCACCCACGAAGATGGGCCGATGTTGATTCTTGCCGGGGCTGGCACCGGCAAAACTCGCACGATCACGGCTCGCATTGCCTGGCTTGTTGGTTGTGGGGCGGATCCTTCCAAGGTGCTCGCTGTCACGTTCACCAACAAGGCCGCCCGCGAAATGAAGGAGCGGATCGCCGGCATGGTGGACCCCGATCATGCCAAACAAATCACATCCTCCACATTCCACTCGCTCTGCGTGCGAATCCTCCGAGCCGATGCCCACCTCCTGGGCTACAAAGACAATTTTTCCATCTTCGATGAAGGCGACCAACTCGGGCTGATCAAAAAAATCATCACCCGCGTCACATCCAAAGACGAAAAATTGGATCCCAACCTTGCAAAGAACCTTATTAGTAAGGCAAAAAACAATGCATGGTCCCCTCCCGAGAATGAGGAGACTGTGATTGGTGCCGTGTATCTGCGCTACATACAGGAGCTGCGCGCTTTGAACGCCATGGACTTTGATGACTTGCTTGTCCAAGCCGTGAAGTTATTGGCCGAGTTCCCGCAGGTTCGCGAAAAATGGGCGGCTCGGGCCCGTCATTTTTTAGTGGATGAGTTCCAAGACACCAACCGCCTCCAACTGGACTTGGTCACGATGCTGGCAGGAGGAGACCGGCCCGATGTGTGTGTGGTGGGAGATGACGATCAGAGCATCTATGGTTGGAGAGGGGCAGAAATTTCCAATATCCTTGAGTTTGAGCGTCATTTTCCAAACCCCAAAATCATCCGCCTTGAGAGAAATTATCGCAGCACCCCGGAAATTCTAGGCGCCGCCAATCGCCTGATTCGCAACAATCCCCGCCGCAGGGAAAAACGCCTCATTAGCCATCTTCCAGCGGGAGAACCCGTGCGGTTTCTTGGGGTTCCTGATGACAGAAAAGAGGCCGAGTTTGTGGTCAGTGAGATCGCTGCCCATCGAAACTCTGAGCGTCTTCCTTGGGAACACTTTGCGGTTCTCTACCGCATGAATGCGCAGTCACGGCTTCTTGAGGGAGAACTGCGAAAGGCACAGATTCCCTATCGTTTGGTTGGAGGAAAAAGTTTTTTTGAGCGCCGGGAAATCAAGGACATCACGGCCTATCTGACCGTGCTTGTGAATCCCTCGGACGACCCCGCCCTGCTGCGAATTATTAATACCCCTCCCCGTGGAATTGGCGCGGGAACCGTGGAACTCGCCCTCGCTTTCAGTGCTGAGCGGGACCTGCCACTCTTTGAGGCCTTGCAACACCCCGACCACTTGGCCACATGTTCCCGCAAGGCCGCATCAGCCATCTCTGCCTTTGCCGAAGAAATTCAAGCGGCACGTATCCGGGTGGCCACGCCGGACGCAGAGGCCTCACCGATTCTTTCTGAGATATTGGCAGAGTGCGGGTACATCGATGATCTCAAACGGTCCTGCAAAACCCCCGAGGAGTCCCTGAACCGCGAAGAAAATGTCCACGAACTCCTTCGCGCTCTTGCCGATTTTCAGAAACGTTCCAAAGAAGGCATTCGGGGCTTCCTTGATGAAATCAACCTCAACCGCGAGCGCGAGGAAGACCGCCAAGAGTCAGCCGATGGCGTCACATTGATCACTTTGCATGCGGCAAAAGGATTGGAATTTCCGCATGTGTATCTTGTCGGGGCTGAGGACGGGCTCCTCCCGCACGAACGCTCCAAAACGGAAGATACGGTTGATGAGGAACGCCGGCTTTTTTATGTCGGCATCACCCGCGCGATGAGATCATTAGTCATCACGTGGTGTCGCGCCCGCACCAAATTTGGCAGTCCCATGCATTGCCGCCCCAGCCCCTTCCTCCGCGAGATCATGGGCGATGGTGTCGTCGAAGAAAGCTACGAAGAAGTCATTAACCGCCCCATGACCGAAGAAGATGTCGCCGCTCAGTTTGCTGCCCTAAAAGCGCGGCTCGCGGCGAGTTAATTCCCCTCCATCTTGTCCAGCTTCTGACGCAAATCGCGGACCGATTCCTCGATCCGGGAAAGGATCTCGCGAGTCTCTTTTTCGGGGGCCAGGGGGTCGGGCAGGGTGGCAAGTTCCTGCATGGTGGAAACGATGATGCCGATGAAGAGGTTCAGGATCGTGAAGGTCGCGATCATGATAAATGGCACAAAAAAGGCCCAGGCGTAGGGAAAAACTTCCATCACCGGCCGCACAATTCCCATTGACCAACTCTCAAGGGTCATGATTTGAAACAGAGAGTAGAGGCTCTTGCCAATCGTTCCAAACCATGCGGGGAATGAGGATCCAAACAAAGTCGTTGCAAGCACCGCAGCCGTGTAGAAAAAGATCGCCATCACCGCCGCCACCCCGAAAAGTCCGGGGATGGAATGAAGAAATGCGGCCACAACGTGACGCAACTGCGGCACGATCGTCAGCAACCGCAAGACCCGAAGCACGCGAAGGGATCGCAAGACCGCCCAAGGGCCGGCCGCTGGAACCAGAGCGATGCCCACCACAATGAAATCAAACCAGTTCCATCCGCTGCGCCAGAACAAGCCCCGAAAGGCCACAATTTTGAGCCCCAGCTCGATGATAAAAACCACCAGGCATGCCTTGTCCACAATCTTTAAGATCAGACCATGCTTTTGCATGAGTTCTGCCGACGTCTCTGCTCCCAGGACGGCTGCGTTTAACAAAATCACCACCACGATGAAGACCTGCACATTCCAGGATTCCACCCATGTGGCAATTTTAGCCCGCCAGACGGGCAGATCCTTTTGAGAAAGCAATCGATCCAAGTCACTCATTTGTGCGAAGGAAGATTGTTCAAATCCTACGGGAGTCAATGCCGTATTACATTAAGGTGTTATCCGATGAGTAGAGGAGCTAATGTAGGCTTCGTTTGCCGGAATTTTCATGCCATATACAATATTAAAGCAATGAATGGGCGGGCAAGGGACTGCCCGGCCCTACCATCGAAGATGCACTTCGCGCTCGCGCCAGCACGTTTCCACGGAGGATAGAGGTAGGAACGGGGCATTGGTTTGCCCCGCTCCCCCCTCCGAACCGTGCGTGCAGATCTCCCGCACACGGCTCTCCAGTCAGTGGTTTGCTCCGTATCGGAGATTGGTGATTTCCGTGACCTTGGCCTCCAGCAG
>JBGTLQ010000337.1:0-4077 GCA_041744075.1 Terrimicrobiaceae bacterium | reverse complement strand
CCACTCGGGCATGGTGCCACTGGCAGCTTGCGCTTTTGCGAACACCGTGCTGATGTCGCCATTTGTTTTTGGGTTTGGGGTGCTGTCGGCAGTTAGCGTCAAAGCCTCGATTGGTCATGGGGCAGGGGACCCTCACGCCTCAGGCCGGGCATTGCGAGCCGGGTGTTGGCTCGCGGCCGCGATTGGGCTTGCCGTTGTGGGGCTCATGATCCTCCTATCCGGCTCACTTCATATCTTTGGTCAACCGCCCGAAGTCAACGCCGCCGCCAAAACCTATCTCATCCTTTGTGCCTGGTCGGTCTTGCCAGCCTTGATTTCGACTTCAGCAAAAAACTTCAGCGAAGCCCTCTCACGTCCTTGGCTGCCCTTTTGGATCCTTCTCGGTGCCGTCCTTCTCAATGTTTTTCTGAACTGGTTGCTCATTTATGGAAACCTCGGTTTTCCGAAAATGGGGCTCGATGGCGCTGGGCTGGCGACCCTGATTTCCAGGACAGTGGGAGCGCTTGTCATGGTGGCGTACCCGTTTTGGGACAGCCGACTGAAGGCTGCCGCTCGGGGCCTTTGGTTCGAAGCAACGACTCCCCGCGAAATAAAGGCCCTGGTCGCCCTTGGACTTCCGGTGGGCACCATGCACTTGGCCGAGGTTAGTGGATTCGCGATGGGCTCGATCATGCTGGGCTGGCTGGGAGTGGTCCCCTTGGCTGCTCACCAAATCGCTATCACCTGTGCAGCAACAACTTTTATGATTCCGCTGGGATTGTCTCAGGCGGTGAGCGTGCGGGTTGGCCAAGCCCGCGGGGCAGCGGAACTGGCCAGATGTCGCCCCATCATCGGCGGCGCTTTGCTCCTGGCGATTGCTGTGATGGGATTTTTTGCGCTGATCTTTATTTTCTTTGGAAGGCCAATCTCATCAATCTTCACCACTGAGCCGGAGCTTATCCAATTAAGCACAAGCCTGCTCTTGCTGGCCGGATTTTTTCAGATTTTTGATGGCCTCCAAATTGTCAGCTCGGGTGCCCTTCGCGGGTTCGAGGATGTGAGGATTCCCATGATCATTGGTTTCTCCGCTTACTGGGTGGTCGCCCTCCCACTCTGCTATCTCGGAGGCTTTGTTCTCCAGTGGGGAGCCATCGGCGTGTGGCTCGGATTTTCCGCCGGCCTCGCCTTCGCTGCCGCCGCCCTCCTCACCAGACTCGCCATCAAAATGAAACGGCTCGGAAAATTGCAGCAAGCCTGAATCCTGGGACCGCTGGCGTCCCGCCGGCTTCCGACACCTTGATATATCTCCTTCTGAAAAATTCTCATTCTAAATGTAGCCGACCCCACATATCACCCTTTCCTGACGCAAAAAACATGCTAGCTAGAGGGAGATTGAATAGTCTTGAAAAATCAGGCATGAAGCGCCTCTCGACCGAGCTGCGCGCCGTGGCCGAATCGATCAAACAAACCGATGTCTCTTTTGGCGAACTGGTTGTCCAGCTAGAGGGACGGGTTTACACATTTCTTCTTGTCATATTATCACTTCCCTTTTGTCAGCCAATTGCGCTCCCAGGGCTCTCCACTCCCTTTGGTGTTGTCATTGCCCTTCTGGGATTAAGATTCACGTTTCGACAAAATCCTTGGCTGCCAAAAAAGCTGCTGGATCTTCGGATTCCCAAAAAAATCTTTCCTACCATTCTGAAAGGCAGTGCGAAACTCCTCGCACTACTCGAACGGCTCCTTCACCCACGGATGACATGGGTCTTTGATTGGAAAGCCACGCAAGTGCTAGCTGGACTCACGATTTTCAGTTGCGGGCTGTTGTTACTCCTGCCACTTCCCATTCCATTGAGCAACTTGATGCCAGCCCTGACAATTGTGCTCGTCGCATCCGCCTTTTCTGAACGGGATGGGCTCATTCTTGCTCTGGGAGGGGTGGTTTTTGTTGCGACCTTAATGTTTTTCATCGCGATCTTTCTGGGAGGCATCGAAGTGATTGGCTGGCTGGAAGGACACTTTGAAGGATTTTTTGACCCCGATGACGAGGCCCCCGGAATCCTGCCAACACAGCCGTGACGGACTGATGGTCCTCGTCTCAGTGGGATGGGGCATCGCAACTGGGCTCTATTTTGCGGCAGTCGCCGTGGCGTTTATCTTCTTTGGAACAAAAGTCTTCACATGGGCCGCTCAGTTTTGGCCGTTCTAAATAGAGTTTAGATGTTTCCATACCATTATGTGAGATCCCCAAGGTAGGGAACAACCCCATAGCGGCAATACTCCGATGTGTCACATTAGGGTTCATGAATATTATAATTCTCTTAATTGTGCTTCTTCTTCTCTTCGGTGGTGGTGGATTTTTCTTGGGCGGTCCCATGATTGGCGGCGGCGTCCTTGGTCTGATCCTTGTGATCGCTCTGATCCTGTTTTTGACCGGAGGCTTTCGCCGCGGGGCTTGAGGTCAGCAAAAAATGACGAACTCGAACATTAACTCAGAGCCCCCCATGAACCAATCAGCGGAAGCTGCTGGCGAAATTGCCCGGCGGGCTCCTGATGCTGCCAGAAGTGCGTCCAAACGTGCCACGGACACCGCCAAGGATGTCTATCACTCGGCGGCGCTGCATGCCGAGGAGGCGCTGACCACTTCCAAAGGATATGTGAGGCAGAACCCTGTGCCCGCTGTCCTGGGTGCCATCGCCTTCGGTGCGGCCTTGGGCTTCATGTTGGCAATGACTCAGCGAAAGCAAACCTTTGGAGAACGGTATGCGGATGAGCCTGTGGCAACCGTCCGGGAGGCAATCCTCAGCGCACTTGCACCCATGGCCAACCGTGTTCACGAGGGCTACGATTCCGCTTTGGATGGTGCTGGAAAAGCCATGGATCGAATTCATCACTCGAAACACAAAGGCGGTCTTTCGCATCAAATCGGTCGTGTTGGCAGCAACCTCAAATTCTGGTAAACCATGAACGATCAATCGAATAATCCGACCACACCGCCCTCCGTCGAGGAGGGGGCTAAGGCTTTGATAAGACAAGCGCGTCACAACCTCCATCAACGTCACCAAAACTGCGAAAACAATATCCGGCAATCTCCGACGACGGCCGTTCTGATAGCTGTCGCGGTCGGATACTTTCTTCACCTATTGCCCATTCGCGCGATTCTTGTGACCAAGGTGAGGGTGATTTCGGCGTTGGCTCCTCCCGCGTTATTTATTTTTGGCGCTGCAAAACTCGTCGAGTTTCTGCAAAGGCAGAAAACGAATGTGTAAGGGCAAAATTTAGGAATCGGGGATAGTGGGGGTTATGATCGATGGAGGCCTGGATGAGTCGTGAGCCGCTGCGGACTCGAACCCCTCCGTAGATCAAGACACTCGACGAATGCGCCAACAGGCGGAGGAAATACAGGGGTGCGGGACATGGTGGCCGCTTGAAACGACAGTTTATTGTAATCTTTGTTGAGAAGGGTCGCCATACAAGTGGCCGTACGGCTCCATGGGTTGGTCGCGTCCATTCGAAAGGCAAAGGTAGGACGGGATCACTCCGTCGACGTCCGCACCCTCCTCCAGGTAATAGTTGATTAGCGATTTGCTGATTCGTTGGCATCGTGAAAAAGTCGGCCTAATCGATGTCAAAACATTTCACCGTGAAATTATTGCCACGGAATCGCCGTTCATAAATTTTCGCGTCCCATGAAGGCTGGCCAGCGAAGCCATACTGAGGGGGGCACTCGTTAGGGGGGTTGCTTATTCCAAGTTTCTTCGACAAAATCAATTAGGTAAAGCACGCTGCGACCACTTTATGGAACCAACCGCCGAAAACCCAGCATCAGGCCGTCCGGGTCACATATCCACCGGAAGCCTCCCTACACCCGAGCAAGTACAGCACCTTCTTGAAGAGGCCCACGCACTTTTTGCTTCTGATCAATCAGGACAGAACTCTCAAGTGTACCCGGCACTGTCCGCTTTCAATTACCCACAAATCTCATGCTAAAAAGATCTGAGGGAGTGAAAAAATGTCTGTACATTGTAAACCTTTCATGGTGCAAAGCTTGGGATGGCACCCAAATCTCGCCCAAATCGACCTAAACATAGCAACACAAAA
>JBGTLQ010000336.1:0-2195 GCA_041744075.1 Terrimicrobiaceae bacterium | reverse complement strand
GGTCGTGAGCGAGGTAGTTGCGCCACGGATGCATGTGTGGCCCAAAATACTGTTGATGATCAGCTGCCCAGACATAGGGGCCAACCAGCCAGCGCTCGTGCCAGATCATCCCACTCCCGATAAGCGCGGGAGCCATGTGTCGCCCGCCCACTTCTTCGGTGGTTTCGCTATGAACGAGTTGGTCATAGGGAATAATCGGGGTGTGCCCGAGTTCTTCAAGACGTTCTTCGGTCACGATCATGCTCTCCGCCGTGGCGGCGGGGAGTTCAAAGATGCGACCTTCGGCATCGGTCACAAAGATCGAATCCATTTTCTTTTTAGGAAGCTGTTTTGCCTCTTCCAAGGAGATGAAGTTCATAATGTTTGATGTGTGAGTGACAATTTTGCTTTGGTAAAGAATTTAGAAATTGTCTTGGTCAGCTGCATCAATGTCGCCCCAAGGATGGCAGTGCCAGCCAGTGTAGTAGCGGCCGTCACAAACCCAGCGATAGGTGCCATATTCCCAATCGTGATGCCAGACCATCCGTCCATTGCGATATACTTTATGGCGCCCACCGACCTCGGCTTCCTCTTCATCTTTGACTGGTGATATCGCAGAAGCGAGCTTGGTATACGGCGTGATTGGCAGGTGACCGAGTTCTTTAACACGCTCGGGAGTTATCAGAAATTCCGAGGCCGATGCGCTTGGAATTTCGTAGATTTTGCCATCGGGACCGGTGGCAAAGATTGTATCGAGGGCTTTGCGCGGTTTTGCCGCGAATTCTTCAGCTGTGGGTGTTCCCATAATATTAATTTCCTGTTGGGTATTTTTGGTTTCGTTTTTGGTTTTTCACGCTGAGACCGTTCGGCTTTTGCGTGTTCACTCCGGAGACAAGTGTCGCCGTGGTAAATTGCGAATTTTTTGTCTTTTTTAGGGTTAAGCTAACGATTTGGCCCTCAGCCGACGAAATCAGCGGAGTTGCTGTGGAAGTTTTCAGCAGCGACGTTGGGATCCCATGGAAGTGCGATCTCAGCGAGAACAGCTTTTGTGGCGAGAGGTGAGAGTGAGTGGTAGGCTCCCAGGAGCCTCGCCACGAGCGCCGCAACGACCGGGGCAGCGTAGCTGCTGCCGCTCACGCCGGTCTTGCGTTTGCCATCCCTCCACGGGAGATCGAGCTCAGTACCGCGGGCTGCAAATTCCACCAAACGGCCTGGGCAGTGATGAATCGTTTCGTCATCGGCGATGCGGGCCATGTTCACGGCAATGACAGACGAAAAATAGGCCGGCCATTCGGGTTCACCCATGTCATCATTGTTGCAGGCAGCCACAATGTGGGCTCCCCGCAAATACGTCTTGTCGATCCAATCCTTGTATCGCCTGAGAAAGCGATCTTCACCCCGACAACCAAAGCTGCAGTTGAGAATCTGGTAGCCGCGCCGGAGCGCTTCGGAAACTGCGAGTTCAATGGCGTCGCTTTTGGCTCCAAGATTCTGGTTGAGCGCCTGGAAGCTGCCGATCTCAGCTTTTGGGGCGATGCGGTGGATGATGGAAGCGATGGCGGTGCCATGGCCATAGAGATCAACTCCGCGACCATCGACGGCGTGTAGGCGAGGGCCGTCACGCACAATCATGATGTCATCGGTAAGCTTCAGCCCTTGGAGATCGGGGTGTGAGGTTTCCACACCACTGTCTATAATGGCGATGCGAATTCCCTCCCCCACCCCAACACGCATGGCTTGTTTTGCTTCTTCCAAAGTAATCCACATATGGAGTTTTCCCTGTTGTGCGGCTGTTAGGATTCAGTTGCCGCTGGTTCCGGTGAGAAGGCTCAAGATGCGATGTTCGAAGAGGCGCCCGAGCACCACCCCGGCTGAGTCAAGCTGCCTAGCGGCGGAAGGTGGAATCGAAGGAGGTGTGGGAGCTTCTGGGTGGTCTTTGAGGGTGACAGCGGAGATCACTCCTCGGGTTCGCCCGGCAAAAGAGAAAGGGACAGCCAGCATCGAACAAGTGATTTTTCCCAGCTTCATATCGACGGATTTGTCGTGCCTTGCATCCGCTTGGATGCGGTCGCTGTGGTGGCTGGTGCCCAGGGCGAGGACCATGCTGATGAGCCCCGAGGAGACATCCTGCCGAACATTGGCGAGGAAGGTGGCGGCGGTTGGGCCGTTGTTGAAGCGGGGCACCAGCCATTTTCCTGTGTCGTCAAGGAGCCACA
>JBGTLQ010000335.1:0-61404 GCA_041744075.1 Terrimicrobiaceae bacterium | reverse complement strand
TCTTGGTCACCGGGCGTGCCGCGTATGTGGATGAAATTTCTGCCAGCATGGAACGAGACATCAAACTGACATCTTTTGTCTCCCTGGCAGCCGTGGTGGGTTTGTTCTGGTTGGGTTTTAGGCGGCTGTGGCCCCTCGTTGGCATCGCGGTGCTCTTGGCGATCTCCGCCTTGCTAGCCACGGCCATGGGCGGATTGGTTTTTGGTAGTCTTAATGTGGTGGCAATCGGGTTTTGTTCGATCTTGTTTGGTTTGGGCGATGACTTCAGCCTCCTGATTTGTCAGAGATATTATCGTGCATCGGCCGATGGACTCAGTCGCCGCGATGCCATCGCCCAAGCCCTGAAACTTTCTGGCCCTGGCATCTTCTGGGTCGCTCTCACCACAGCCACCGGATTCCTGGCCTTATGTTTTGCGGGGTCACCGGGGTTTCGTCAGTTGGGAGCCCTTGTGGCCATTGGGGTTTTACTGGCGAGCGGGATCATGCTCATCATACTTCCCCTGTTCCTGCATGGCAAAATGCCGCCCACAGCCAAAGACACCGCTTTTTTAAACTATGCGAAGCGTTGTCATTCCCAACCGCTTCCCTTGCTAAAGGTTGGAGGGGTGTTGGGCTTTTTGGGTTTGATTCTTTGCTTCTCCCCATGGCGAACTCTTCAATTCGATCTGACGCCTGCTTCGCTGGAACCCACGCGCACCCCCGCTGCCAAGGCCCTGGCCCTGATGATGTCCCGCTTCCCAGACACATTTGAACCAGTCATTGCTGTGGTTAGGAACCCCGACGTTCACAAACTCGCCGCCCTTGATCAAGCCATGGATGAGGCCAAAACGGCAGGGCTTATCACCTCCTACTCCTCTCCCAAGCCTCTGGTTTTGTTGCAACAAACTTTTTTAGAAAACCGAAAAACCCTGCGCGGCAGGGACCTCACAGAGACGGCCATGACCTTGTCCGCTGTGTTGGATCAGCACGGATTGGAACCTGCGGCTTTCCGGGAGACCTTTCGTTTATTTGAGGGAATGAGCGAGCCGTCCTCGGGTGCGGCATGGGGGGCATTCCTCCCTGAAAATTCTGCATGGTGGTTCCTGATTGACCGCATGATTTCCTCGGATGGAACAATGGCAGCAGCCCAAATTCAAACTCCCGAGGACATCACGTGGAATGACCGACTCCTCCTGTCGGAGAAATTGTCCGGCATATCCGGTGTGAGTGCCACGGGTTGGAGCCAAACCTTGGCGTCCCTTGTGCCATGGGCGAGGGGAGAGTTGCTAACCTTTGGGGGAGCAGTTTTTGGGGTTATCGCCATCATCCTTGCCTTCGTTTATCGCGATTGGCGTGCTTGGACGCTTCATTTGGCTGCCATGGTAGCCTCGATGGCCCTTGCCGCAACCATATTAAAATTGCTGAATGTCCCCATCAACATTCTCAACGTGCTGGCGCTGCCACTGGTGCTTGGGGTGGGGGTCGATTATGGCACTCATATTATTCTCGCAAGTCGCGAGGGGAGTGAGAATCAGAACTCTCTGGCACAAGTTCTCAAGCCCGTGTGGATCAGTGGACTGACAACGATTTGCGGATTTGGGGCCCTGGTTCTAGCGATGAACCCTGCGCTTTCAGGACTGGGCGCGGTGTGTGCGGTGGGCGTTTTCAGTTGCTTGATTATGGCCTTCTTGTTGGTGGCACCTGGCGCCTGTTTAATCGCACGGCTTGCCCCCGACAAAATCCCCGCGTAAAATTAATCCGCCTATGAAATTCCTTTTTATCACCTTGGGGTCGCTTTTGATCTTTGCTGTCACCGCTCTTGCGGACCCCACGATCACCTCGGCCCAACAGAAACTCAAACGTCTTGGTTTTTATCAGGGCAGCATCGATGGCACCTACGGAAGCCAAACCGCAGCAGCCATTCGGCGATACCAACTCGCAGAAGATTTGCGTGTCACTGGTGAACTGAACACTCAAACCCTCAACAGCCTGGGGATCAAGCCACCAGCCCAGTCCCGAAAAAATCAACTCCCTCCGGTGCCTCAATATGTCGCTCTTGCCGATCTCTTCAAGGGAGGGCCTTTCATCTCCGTCGGCCCGGAAATGCAAGTTGCCACGATCCGCCAAGCCCAAAAAAACCTGAAGCTGCTTGGATACTATCAGGGCCCCATCAATGGAAATCCAAGCTCAGCCCTCATCGCGGCCCTGAAGGCTTGGCAAAAAAGTGCGGGATTTCGTCAGAGCGGACGCTTTGATGAAAATACCCTCAAGGGACTCGACATCATGAGAAATTGAACAATCCGACTGCCAAGGCGGAAAAGCCGGATTATCTCGAGTGGGGCATTTCGGTGGCCTCTTGGGTGGTCCTCATCGTCATTCTGCTTGGAGCTGCAGGAGCGCGTTTTGCGATCCCTGCGATTCCCCTCGCAGACCCAGACACTTGGGGGTGGCTTGGCGCGGCCTTGAGCTGGCTCGGTGGGTTGGGTTTCAAAGAAGTTTTTGAACGCGAGTGGCTTTATGGGGCCTTTCTTGCGGGGTGCCTGAAGATCGCTGGGTCCTATGCAGGAATTGTGGTGATTCAACAGATTCTCGGGCTTCTTGGCGGGGCCTTGGCCTTTCTGACCTGGAGGGTTTGGCTTGGCATTATAAAGCCCAACCCGGTGTGGAATATTGTGGCCTCAGGTGTGGGGTTGGGAGTGGTGTGGCTCAATCTACGGGACACCCATCTTCTGAACTTGGAGATCAGCTTGCGCCCCGAGGCCATTCTCATGCCCGTCGCCTTTGCTCAGCTGGCCTGTATCACCCTTTTCAGCTTCTTCTGGTGGACGACCCCTCGCCGGGGTCTTGCCATCCTGTTTGGTGGGTTGGCAGTCCCGCTGGCTTACGCGCTCTTTGTCCTCAAACCGAATTGGGCCTTGGCGGTTCCGCTGACCCTGCTTCCTCTCGGGTTTGCACTTGTTGATTGGCAGAGGAAAACCTTGGAATGGCGGGGTTTTATGGCGCCACTGCTTGGTGCATTTCTCGTTTTGGCCTGTGTGTGGCTTCCCGGCAAACTGATTTTTGATAAGCCCGAGCAGAAGCGGCTGGTTTTGCCAATGACCCTGCTGACCATTCATGCGGATTTGATCGTAAAAAGCTTAAGGTCCTCTCCGCTTCTTGAACTGCCTGAGGGAACCCTCGATGTTCTCGCGAAGGAACTGGATATCGCAAAAACTGAGAATCGTTATTATCGCAGGCTCGGGTTCGACCCGGATTATATCATGTATCGTTCACAGCTTTTTCCTTGGTTGGAGCACAAGCATGGCTACACACGCGAACAACTCGCGGATCTTTGCATCAAGTCCTATCTCCATGCTTGGAAAACCCACCCATTGGACATGTCCACCAAGGTTCTCAGTCAGTTTGAGTTTTTCCTGCGTCCAGATCAGGCCACATTCACTCGCAAACGTCTTCAGCTTGGTCAATATTACGCTCATACGGATCGGATCTATCCAATGGAATTGGACAAGGAATACGCGGCCGACGTGGCCGCTGCCTTTGCGGTCTGGCGGAATCAGATTGTTGCCGCGATTGAGGCTGACACACGTCTTCAAGCTCCGCGCAGGGTCCATGACATTCGCCGGACTTTTCATCCGCTCGTCCCATGGATCACCGCGTTATTTGTGGTGGCCTTTGTGGCTTGTTTTTTTAGAAAGGAATGGCTGCCACTGCGTTTGGGAGGGTTCATGGCGCTGGTGTTTTGGTTTGCACCGGCTGGCAATGCGCTGACTGTGGCTGTGGCCCATGCGCTTGACAACAGTCGCTACCGAATCAGCTATGGCGGGTTGCTGGCCTTTGCCTGCGCGGCAATGGTTGTTTTCCTTGGGGATGTGATTGTTCGCTTTGTCATGGCACGTATTCGGCGATGAAAACTCGCAGGGACTGGATCTTTCTCGCAGCTGTCCTAGTTCTGACCGTGGTTTTGGGAATCATCGGACTGCGTATCGCGGATTCCACAAATCTCGACATCGAACCCTATGATCAGGGGGCTTACCTTGGCATGGCCAAGGCAATAAAAGCGGACCTCCTACCTGCCAGAACGGACGGCACGAGGAACCCGCTTTTTCCTTGGTTGGTTACTCGTTTTTTTGATCCGAATGATGACACCATTTTTGCTGCTGGAAAACGTCTGAACGTGGTGCTGGCTGCGGTGGGGGTCTTTGTGATTGGCATGGTGGCTCGATCCCGAATGGGGCACTTGGCTTCGTGGAATCTGGCGGCCGTGAGTGGCCTCGGATGCCTGATCCCCATCAGCACATTTTTTGGTGCGGAGGTTTTGTTCTATCTGTTTTTCACGGGCATGTGGGTCACATCACTGGATCATATTCGGCAACCAAGGGTAGCCACTGGACTCATCCTTGGTGTGTTTTCCGGACTGGCCTATCTCGCCAAACCCAGCACCGGGCCATTTCTTGCGGCGTTTGCCGGGTTTGTGATTCTCCTTATTCTTATCAAACAACTCTGGCGAAATCCACCTGCCTGGGTCTTGCCTGCTGATTGGCGAGCGAGCCGGGCAATGATTGGGCTGCTGGCAGCTTTGGCCTCTTATTTTGTGGTGATTTCTCCGCGTCTTGATTCAGCGCATCGGACTTATGGTGATGCCTTTTACAGTCTGCCATCGTTCTGGTTTTGGGCTGATGACTGGCAAACCTGTGTGGAAAAATATGCGAACTGCACGGATTATGGGCTTTCCAAGTTGCCACCCGAAGAATGGCCGACCGCTGCAAATTATTTCCGCAGAAATTCCCCCTCGGTCGCATTGGCCCGCCTTTCGAGTGGAACGCTTGTCAAATTTCAACAGCTGGTGGTTCCCGATGGAAAGTTGCCATGGAAAGCTGAAAATCGAAACAAACCCAAAAGAATGGTTCTTCCTGCCAGGGGGTGGTATTTGGTTCTTTTTGCACTGTTGGGTGTGGTGATGGTGGCCATGGGGCGAGGAAAACCTCTCTCAGATCCTGGAGGAATCGCCGCCCTCGCATTTGGAGCGGGTGTGTTTTGTCTCTTCACCTTTGCTTATGGTTGGTATCATGTGATTGGCCCCGGACCACGATTTGTGATGATGTTTTATATTCCCCTTTGCTGGTCATTTCTGGCATCTGCAAGCGCATCAGCGCGGGGTAAAGGGCCCGCCAGCTTCCTCAGCATTTTTCATGGGCTGCTTTCCTTGGTTCTGGTGTGGAGGTTAGGGAGCTTGCTCCTAAATACCAACTTCGAGAAAGTATCCCATGCATTTTAAGGTCCCCAAAGGTTTCGCCTCAGCAAGCATGCTTCTTTGGATCCTTTTTCTGGGGGTCTGCCTTTGGCTGATCTTTTCTCACAATCCATGGAAAGTACTGGCGGCAGATCCCGAGTTGGACCGGCTTCGGTCCATGGTCCGATTTTATGGTTGGTGGGCAGCGGCGATGAATGCGGTTCTGCTTGCAGTGTTGGCCCTAACCGCCCGCTGGTGGGCGGCACCCTCTCGAGGAACCAGTACCCCATGGCTGCCCAAAGTTTCTGCAACGCGGTGGTTTTGGCCGGTCGTCCTCGCAGCAATGTTCATCACGGGAACACAAGGGCTGCAGCGAATCGACCAAAGTCTTTGGGATGATGAAGACAGCAGCGTTCGAATGCAAATTCATGGAGAACTTCACAGACAGGATGACGGTTCTCTGAAATGGCGTCATCCCTCATGGCTGGAGGCATTTTACCATTATCGCCGTCCTTCGAACCATCACCTTCAGACCATTGCTTCGCGGGTGTTTCATGACACGTGGAAGGCAGTTGCTCGTCCAAGTGGACTTCAACTCAGCGAGCCGGTGATGCGAATTCCAGTGCTTGTGGCTGCGGTGGGCTCGATTCTTGGAATTGCCATATTATTGCGGCGGCTGGGGTTTCCCCGATCTGGGGGCCTTGCGGCGCTTTTGCTGGCAATTCATCCCTGGCATATCCGCTATGCTATTGAACTCCGCGGGTACGCGTTCACGCTCCTGTTTCTGCCTCTGCTTGTGTGGCTGCTTCTGGAGGCCATCGAACGACGACGGTGGAGATGGTGGGCAGCCTTTGCGATGTGTCAGTTTCTCCTCCTCTATTCTCACACGTCCACTCTGTACGCCCTTATGGCAGTCAACGGACTTGGACTTGTTGCCGCTCTTTTCAGAAATCGGGCCATTCCCCTGTGGTGGGAGCAACCCTTGCGGATGATTGTGGTGAGTACCTTTGCCGGCATGATTTACCTCCAACTCATGCTGCCTTGCATTCCTCAACTTAAGGAATATTTGGCAACCGCGACCTCGCAAGGCGTTCTTGGTTCCCGATGGAATCATAATCTTGCCTCACACTTTTTTTCAGGGATTCCATGGAACAACAGTGACTCTGCCGATTCAGGTTCCTTGGAGTTACGCTGGATTGCCGAGGCCAGCCCCTTGGCCTATCAGATCGCATTTATGGTCGTCGCGGCCCTTCTCTTCTTTGGGCTGATCCGGCTTTTTGTCACTCGTCCCGTCGGTTGGTTGGTCGCAGCGATCTTTATCCTCCCTAGCCTCGTCGTTTATGCCCTTGCCGTGCGGAATGGGAATTATCTCTATGAATGGTATCTGATTCCTGCGCTTCCCGGCGTAGTAGGCCTTGTTGCCCTCGGGCTTGACGGTCTGTCCTCCCCCCTTGCTCGGTTGCATCGATTCGCCCCGGTGGTGTTAATTGCAGCAGGCGTCTTGGGCTTTTGGACTCTTACAACCCCTGCCCGAATATGGCTTCTTGAGAATTCTGTTCAGCCCATGAGAGAATCGGTGCTCTTCTTACGCCCAACTCTCGACCCCTACGATCCCCGTCAAAAGGAAATCCTCACAGCTCGTTTGAATGCGCCACCGAGGTCCTATGACCCCAATGCCCTCACAATATCATCCATGCCAAAATTCTTGGCGGCCTTGCGTTTGGCTGATGAAACCGGACTGCCCCTTCACATCAACTACGGTAATATCCAATCGGCCTCCGTGGATTATCCCAATGTCTATCGTATGATTGAGGACGATGTGTTGTTTGAAAAAGTAGCGGTGATGCACGGTCTCGATCCCACTCTAAACCGATTCATTCGTCGATACCGCCACGGATCCCTTGCCAAATATCCCATACCTGATGCCGAGAAATAACGTCAATCAATCAGTTGTGCTGTGCAAAATCCCCGCGTCGGTTTAGAATCTTAAATCCTATCAATCATTAATTTATGAATCCATCCACCCTGCCAGACGACGACTTCTACGCAATCATTGAGGCGAGGCACGGGGATCCCTTTCGGGTGCTTGGGGTTCGCGAATACCAAGGGGGATGGTTTGCGAGAGTGCTTCGCCCGGATGCCTCCACTGCGACTATTGTCGAACTGGGAGGTATGGAACGCCGCTTTGACCTGACGCGTTTGAACCCAGAAGGGTTTTTTGAGAGCCATCTGAAAGATGTGGATGGCCCGTTCATTTACGAAATTGAATTCACCGATCACAACGGAACCACGTGGCGACAGAGGGATCCCTACTCCTTTGGGCCGGTGCTTGGAGAGATGGATGTTTATCTTTTTAATGAGGGCACCCATTACGAAATTTATCAGAAACTTGGTGCTCACCTGAAAACTCATGAACAAGTGACCGGCACGCACTTTGCCGTTTGGGCTCCAAACGCTCAACGTGTCAGCGTGGTGGGAGATTTTAATGCGTGGGATGGTCGCATCCACCCCATGCGGAGGTTGCTTCCCGCCGGAGTCTGGGAAATTTTTATTCCCAATGTCAGCGAGGGCGATCATTACAAGTTGGAGGTGAGGGGGCCGCACGGCGAGGTGATGCTCAAAACTGACCCTTTTGCGTTTTTTGCTCAGCATGGCAAGGAAACCGGCTGTATGGTTTTCGACATTGACCGGTATGGGTGGGATGATGCCGAGTGGATGAAGTCCAGGGCGGAGCGTGACCCCTATTCTACGCCCATGAGTATTTACGAAGTCCACTTGGGGTCCTGGCAACGCGTGCCAGAAGAGGGTGACCGCTACCTAAGCTATTCGGAAATTGCCGACCGCCTTATCCCTTATGTCAAAGGTCTGGGTTTCACGCACATCGAACTCATGCCAATCATGGAACACCCGTTCGATGGATCCTGGGGTTATCAGGTGGTAAACTTTTATGCGCCGACAAGCCGTCACGGAAATCCTGATGAATTCCGTAATTTTGTGGATCGATGTCATCAGGAGGGAATCGGCGTGATTTTGGATTGGGTTCCCGGTCATTTTCCGAAAGATGCGCATGGCCTCGCAAGGTATGATGGAACATGCCTTTATGAACATGAAGATCCTCGCCTTGGCGAACACAGGGATTGGGGGACGCTCATTTTTAATTATGGACGCAATGAAGTGCGGAACTTCCTTGTTGGAAATGCTCTTTTCTGGCTGGACGAATACCACCTCGACGGACTGCGTGTTGATGCGGTCGCCTCCATGCTGTATTTGGATTATTCCCGCGAGCCCGGTCAATGGGTTCCCAACTGTTTTGGGGGACGCGAAAATCTGGACGCCATCAATTTCTTAAAAGTCTTTAATGAGGTGTGCTATGAGAAACATCCCGGGGTGATGACCATCGCCGAAGAATCCACGGCCTGGCCAGGTGTCTCAAAGCCCACTTATACCGGCGGCCTCGGGTTTGGATTCAAATGGAATATGGGTTGGATGAATGACAGCCTCCGCTACATCAGCAAGGAACCAATCCACCGGAGATTCCATCAGGGAGAAATCACGTTCTCGATGCTCTACGCCTTTCAAGAACATTTTGTTCTTGTGCTAAGTCATGACGAAGTTGTCCATGGCAAAGGGTCGCTCCTGAACAAAATGCCGGGGGATGACTGGCAAAAGTTTGCGAATGCGCGAATGTTCCTTGCGTGGATGTGGGCCCATCCCGGCAAAAAACTCATCTTCCAAGGGATGGAGTTTGGTCAGTGGAAGGAATGGAGCCACGAACGGAGCCTTGACTGGCATTTGACGCAATACCCACTTCATGACGGACTGCTGCGGCTTATTCAACACCTCAATTGGCTTTATACGAATGATCCTGCGTTCTATGAACTTGATGACAGCTATGATGGTTATGAGTGGATCGATTTTAATGATGGTGACAATTCTGTCTGGTCATTCCTGAGAAAATCTAAAACCGGCACACCGATTCTGTTTGTGGTGAATGCGACGCCGGTTGTCCGTGGGGGCTATCGCGTGGGTGTCCCCCAGCCGGGATTCTGGCAGGAAGTGCTCAACACCGATGGGGCAACCTATGGCGGCAGCAACATCGGAAATTATGGCGGGAGCCATGCCAACGAACATTGGGCCTGGCAGGGAAATCCTCACTCCATCCTGATCGACCTGCCGCCGCTTTCGGTTTCCGGATTCAAGTTGCAGTAAGGGGGCCTCTCAATCGTCTGGCAGGAGACTTTCGGGAAGGCCGAGAAATACGGAGCCGGTTTCCGCACGCCATTTCACGCGGCCATCTTCCAGAGCCTCGACGATGACGCCGCGGAGTGAACCTTTGAGAGTGCGGACTTTGTCACCTTTCTGAAAAGTGGCAGACTGCCAGAGCGAGTTGATGCTCGCTGTTAAAGAGTCTCTATCAAGGACACCAGCAACGTAATGAGCAACGGCAGATGTCAACTCACGCCTTCGTATCTGCGGCAATTCTGCAAAAATGACATCGGCGACATTACGGGCAATATCAGCGAACGTATTTCCATTAAAAAAACAGGATAGGGGCCTTGCGGTGACACCATTTTAAAAAGTCGAATGTTTCCTGAAGAGTTAAGATTTCGGACTGCTTTTCCCTCCAGACTGCTTTGACCGTTGAATAGCCCTCTGAATTCTGGCCGTGCTGCGCTCCTCCTCTTTCGCACGCTCCTCTGTTGAAGCTGACGACAGACTCCCAACCCCGGTTTTTGAGAAAAGCGGCTCGGGCTTGTAACGGTGATTGTTCGCGAGAACTTCCTCCATGATGTCCTCGTCCGTCAGGTGATCCAGAAGATCCAGTCGTAGTTTCATCGCACATAAGCACTACTGCATTTCTTGAATAATATCAAGCTATCGAGGTTGATTGCGAGGAGATAACCCCACCCCCTGATTCAATGTTGGTGGCTTGCCGCGACTTGCACCAGAGGCGAGAGGGCAGGGGTGGTTTTCTGACCATCCAAAACAAACTCTGCGAGGGTCCTTGCCGTTTTGGCTGGCACTGTGGCGCGGACGTGGATTGCGTCATCCAAATATTCTGTGTCATGCACGGTGCCATCGCGGTGGAGTCGGGCAAGAAGGTCGGACCGGTCGAGTGGAAACCTCAGGTCAAGGGCGAGGGTCCCCGCAGAGACAAAATCCCCAATTCGATCCACGAGTTCGTCGAACCCTGCCCCGGTTTGCACGGAAACAAACACCGCTTCTGGAAAATGACGCCGGAGGATAATTCTTGTGCTTTCGTCATCAACCAAATCCATCTTGTTGAACACCACAAGGGTCTGCTTGGTCTGGGCTTCCAAATCACCGAGAACCTCCATCGTGGTGTTGTAGAATTCCATCACCCGCGGGTGCGAGGCATCCAGAACATGAATCAAAAAATCTGCATGAGCCGCCTCTTCCAGTGTGGCGCGGAAGGCGTCAACGAGTTCATGGGGCAGTTTGCGAATGAAGCCGACCGTGTCTGTGAGGAGCAAAGGTTGTTTATTGGGAAGAGCAATTTTGCGGGTGGTTGTATCGAGCGTCGCAAAAAGCTTGTTCTCGACCAAAACATTCGCACCCGTCAGGCGGCGGAGCAGTGAGGACTTGCCGACATTGGTATAACCCACGATGGCCGCATTGGGAACGGGCGCACGCTTCCGGCCTTTGCGTTGGGTGGCACGAGCGCTTCGAACTTCAACCAACTCTCGGCGCAGTCGGTCCATTTGGCCGCGAATTTTGCGGCGATCCTGCTCCAGTTGGCTTTCACCTTCTCCTTTTGCTCCAATGCCACCACCTTGTTTGCCAAGGTGTCCCCACGCCCGTGTCAGACGCGGAAGGGAATAACTCATTCTTGCAAGGTCCACCTGGATTCTTGCCTCGCGGGTTTGAGCCCTCGCTCCAAATATATCGAGAATGATTTCCTGGCGATCAATCACAAGAACCTTGGAAAGCACTTCCCAATTGCGTTGCTGGGCGGGAGTCAGCCCGTTGTCAAAAATCACGACGTCACATTCTTTCGAACGAAGGCGTTCACAGATTTCTTCGGCCTTGCCCGAGCCAATCAGATAGCGGGCTTGCGGCTCACGCATATAAACCAACATGCGATCCACCACGGGAATCCCCAAGGTCCGAACAAGCTCTTCCAATTCTTTGAGCAGGTCCTCAGCATCCGCACGATCCGCATGGTCGCTATAAGCCCCAACGAGCAAGGCCCGCTCGACCATTTTTTCACGTGGCTTGATTTCAAACATAGTGGCTACCAGCCAAGAACATACGCGAAGATCAGTGGCGCCACAATGGCAGCATCGGATTCAATCACGTACTTCGGCGTTTTGATGCCCAACTTGCCCCATGTGATTTTTTCGTTCGGAACCGCCCCGGAATAACTGCCGTAGCTGGTGGTCGAATCACTGATCTGGCAAAAATACCCCCAGAGCGGAACTTCCGGCCGCTGAAGGTCTTGATGCAGCATAGGCACCACACAAATCGGAAAGTCCCCGGCAATGCCGCCCCCAATTTGAAAAAACCCAATCGAGCCAACCTCCCCAATGTTGGTCGAATTGGCCTGATACCATTCCGCGAGGGAGACCATATATTCAATGCCCGTGCGAACAGTGTGGATATTTTTTACGTCTCCGCTGATGCAATGACCGGTGAACATATTCCCCAACGTCGAGTCTTCCCAACCAGGGACAAACATCGGCAAGTTTTTTTCCGCCGCCGCCAGCAACCAACTGTCTTTGGGATCAATCTGGTGCTCGAGTTTTCCGGACAGCAAAATCCGATACATAAATTCGTGCGGAAAATATCGCTCTCCGGCTTTTTCTGCTGCGACCCATTCGGCCAGAACCGCAGCCTCAATGCGCCTCATGGCCTCCATCTCAGGAATGCAGGTGTCTGTGACGCGGTTGAGGTGACGGTCAAGAAGACCCTGCTCGTCCTCCGGCGTGAGGTCCCGGTAATTCGGAAGGCGGACATAGTGATCATGGGCCACCAAATTAAATACGTCCTCCTCAAGATTCGCCCCCGTACAGCAGATGGCATGAACTTTCCCCTCGCGGATCATTTGTGCCAGCGTAAGCCCCAACTCCGCTGTGCTCATCGCCCCGGCCAAGGTCATAAACATCACCCCGCCCTGATCGAGATGTGCCCCATATGCCATGGCGGCATCTTTCAATGTCGCGGCATTGAAGTGACGGTAGTGATAATCAATAAAATCTGAAATCGGGGCTTTGCTCATACTGACTGATTACTCTGAGCCGCCGTCACCCGCAAGAAACCAGTCATATTTTTCAGCCATTTGAGCAAAAAGTCGGCGGTCAAGAGACTGATGCGCCCTACCCATGGTAAACGAGTTTCCGCAAGCGCGAAGCGCTCTCATGCATTTCTTCGCCGTTTCCATTGCATCCGTGGTGGGGTCCCATATAGAAATTAAGGTTCACACTTCCGACTGACCTCATGCCCAAAGACACTTCCATCAAAAAAATTCTCCTCATCGGCTCCGGCCCAATCGTGATTGGCCAGGGGTGCGAATTCGATTACTCCGGCGTGCAAGCCTGTAAGGCCCTTGCGGAGGAGGGGTATGAAGTGGTGCTGGTGAATTCCAACCCGGCCACAATCATGACCGATCCCGAATTTGCCAATGCCACCTACATTGAGCCGGTCACGCCAGAGGTAATCGAAAAGATTTTGGAGAAAGAAAAACCCGATGCCGTGTTGCCAACCTTGGGTGGCCAGACTGCTTTGAACGCCGCGATGGCATTGGTGGAAAACGGGGCTCTTGAGCGCCACAACACCCGGCTCATCGGCGCGAATGCCGAGGCCATCCAGCGGGGTGAGGATCGTCAGTTATTCAAAGAAATCATGATTGAAATCGGGCTGGACTGTGCGATCTCCGAGGTGGTTCATACTTTGGAGGAAGCCCGGGTGGCGGTTGCCAAAATTGGAAAGTTTCCGTTGATCATTCGTCCCGCTTTCACACTCGGAGGAGCGGGTGGAGGAATTGCCTACAATCGTGAGGAACTCGAAGAAATTGTGCGTCGGGGTTTGGACATGTCTCCAGTTTCCGAGGTTCTGATCGAAGAATCCTTGCTGGGTTGGAAAGAGTTCGAAATGGAAGTCATGCGGGACCGGGCAGACAACTGTGTGGTGGTCTGTTCCATTGAGAATTTGGATCCCATGGGTGTCCACACCGGAGATTCGATCACGGTCGCCCCAGCGCAGACGTTGACCGATAAAGAATTTCAGGCCATGCGTGATGCGAGCTTTGCAGTCATCCGTGCCATTGGTGTGGAAACCGGCGGAAGTAACATCCAATTTGCCGTCTGTCCAAAAACCGGGCGCATGGTGGTTATCGAAATGAACCCGCGGGTCTCGCGTTCCAGCGCCCTGGCCAGCAAGGCCACAGGTTTTCCCATTGCAAAAATCGCTGCCAAGTTGGCGGTGGGTTACACGCTGGACGAACTGCGAAATGACATCACGCGCGAGACGCCCGCCTGCTTCGAGCCAACCATCGATTATTGCGTGGTCAAGATCCCCCGCTTCACCTTCGAGAAATTCCCGCAAGCTGACCCCACCCTCACCACACAAATGAAAAGTGTCGGCGAGGCCATGGCCATCGGACGCACTTTCAAACAAGCCCTCCAAAAGGCTCTCCGATCTCTCGAAACCGGGCGCGCAGGACTTGGAGCTGACGGCAAAGATACCACCCCCGACCTTGCTGAGATCGAACGCAAACTCCGCATCCCCGGGTGCGAACGCATTTTTTATGTGCGTCATGCCTTCCTCGCAGGACTCTCAATTGAAGATATCCACAACCTTTCCTTCATCGACCCATGGTTCCTGGCTCACATTCAACAAATCGTGGATGCGGAAAAAGCCATCATTGCTGGATCCACGAATCTGCAGGATGCGGTAGAACTCCGCGCGGTTAAGCGACTCGGATTTTCTGACCGTCAGTTGGCATATCTCACAAAAAAACCTGAGCCCGAGATTCGCTCTGCCCGCAAAGCCCTTGGTGTGGTCCCAACCTATCGTCTTGTTGACACCTGCGCCGCAGAGTTCGAAGCCTTCACCCCCTACTATTTTTCAACCTACGGATTAGAAGATGAAACCCGCCCCTCGGATAAAAAGAAGGTTTTGATCCTCGGAGGCGGACCAAATCGTATCGGGCAGGGGATTGAATTTGACTATTGTTGCGTCCACGCGGCTTTTGCCCTCAAGGAGCTTGGGTGGGAAACGATCATGGTCAACTCCAACCCGGAGACAGTTTCCACCGACTATGACACGAGTGACAAACTCTACTTCGAGCCTCTGACCCTTGAAGACGTTTTGAATATTTACGAGCGCGAAAAAGCTGATGCGGTGGTTGTGCAATTCGGGGGGCAAACCCCGCTCAATCTTGCTGCGGGCCTGGCCGCCAATGGGTGTATTATCATTGGCACGCAACCGCACTCCATCGAAATGGCCGAGGACCGAAAACACTTCTCGGCCATGCTGCACAAGCTCGGCCTGCGTCAAACCCCCGGTGCCACTGCCACCAACGAGGAAGAGGCCCTGGAAGTTGCCACCTCGATTGGGTATCCAGTGCTTGTGCGTCCTTCATTTGTGCTGGGAGGTCGTGCCATGGAAATTGTCCATAGCCCCGAAGACCTTCGCCGTTACATCCGGACTGCCGTTGAGGCAAGCCCGGAACGGCCAATCCTGGTTGATCGTTTCCTCGAGGATGCAGCTGAGGTGGATGTGGACGCCATCTCTGATGGAGAAACCTGCGTCATTGGCGGCGTGATGGAACACATCGAACAAGCCGGCATCCACTCCGGTGACAGCGCCTGCGTCATCCCGGCGTTCTCGTTGTCAGAGGACGTGCTCGCGACGATCAAATCCGCAACCAAATCCATGGCCAAAGAGTTGGAGGTGCGTGGCCTAATGAACGTGCAGTTTGCTGTGAAGGATGAACATGTTTACATCCTCGAAGTGAATCCCCGTGCCTCTCGCACGGTGCCATTCGTGAGCAAAGCCATTGGAGTTCCCCTCGCCAAAATGGCTGCAAAGGTCATGGCCGGAAAAACCCTCAAGGAGCTTGGGTTCACCGAAGAGATCGTGCCATCGCATTATTCCGTGAAAGAAGCGGTGTTCCCATTCATCAAGTTTCCGGGTGTTGATATTATCCTCGGTCCGGAAATGCGTTCAACAGGGGAGGTCATGGGGATTGATGTCGATCTGGGCATCGCCTACGCAAAAAGCCAGATGTCTGCGCAGCCACCGTTGCCAACTTTTGGAAATTTGTTTGTCAGTGTGAAAGATTCTGACAAACCCTCGGTTGTCCCCATTGCCAGAGAATTTCACGAACTCGGTTTTGAGATCTACGCCACCCAGGGCACAGCCCGCGTTCTTGAAGAAGCTGACGTCCCCGTCCACCACCTGCTGAAGCTTCAAGAAGGTCGCCCCAATGTCCTCGACCTGATTAAGAATGGCGAAATCCATTTCATTATCAATACCCCAAGTGGCACTCAACCACGGAAAGATGAAACCATTATCCGCAGCGCGGCCGTTGCCGGACGCATCGCGACGATGACCACGCTCCGCGGCGCCCGCGCCAGCGCCGCAGCCATCCGCGCCATCAAAAAATCAGGTTTTTCCGTGCAGCCTCTCCAACACTATCACCCCTAATCTCGCTCTTCAGTCTTGCATGGGATGACCAACAAGGCTTTGCTTCGAAAATGGCTCAGCCTTACCCAACTCTCATTCCCGGGCTTCGCAGCCCCTTCAGTCAAGTTGATGGCATTGTTTACTTCGGTCGAATGTTGGACAAGATTCGGTTGGCTGCCAAAGCAGAACTCCCAGCGCCGTGGGAGGAAAAGCGAGGTCCCATCACCGGCAGCTTCGACTGGCGTTGCTGTCATTTTTTAAAAATTGATTACGTTGCCCTCGAGGCCGAGACGCTTAAAGGGAGCAGCGATGAAGAACTGATTGAATGGGCCTATGGCAATGGCCGTCAGCCTGACGAACAAGAGATTGAAATTTGGAATGGTTTTATGACCAAGCGTGGCTGGAAAGACAGCGCAACTCCAACTTTAGAAAAACGACTGGCCGAGTTGGGATTGCCAGCAAATACCGTGGAAACGATGTTTGAATTTATTGAATTGGACGAAGGGCGTTTGCAGATTGGATCAAAGACTTAATTCTCAGAGTCCATGGGTCTTGCTGACAAGATAAAACATTCTCAGTCATTATTCTTGGTATGCGTGGTTGGAGCATTCTCCCTCCAAACAGGATGCCAGAGAACACCTCCCGTGGTTTCTGAAGTAGAACCGGCGCGCGTGAATACCAACGCCATTGAGGAACAAGCGCTGGCATTGCAGGAACAAGGGGAATATTCGCAGGCTGAAGCCTTGTTCCGTCAGTGTCTTGAAAGCCGCCAGCAAAACCTGGGTTCTGACCATATCGACACCCTTGCTGCAAAAAACAATTTGGCGAATCTGCTTCATGATCGCGGACAGAATGACGAAGCCCTGCAACTGCATCGCGAATGTGTCGAGGCCCGTGAACGGACGCTTGGCGCAGGACACCCACACACCTTGGCAAGCTTCAATAACCTGGCCTTGGTTCTAAAAGCTGAGGGTGACTTTGCGGGTTCCGAGGAGCTTCAGCGACACGCTTGGGAAGCCATGAAAAAGCAGAGTGGAGAAACACATCCTGACACCCTCACGATGTTGAACAATCTGGCAAACACTCTCTCCGATATGGGCCGTTACACCGAGGCAGAACCCCTCTATCGAGATCTGATTGAGAAACTTGAAAGTCTTGTGGGCTCAGATCATCCCGCCACGCTTGCTGGACGTGGAAATCTTGCCAACCTCCTCCTTCGCAAAGGCGATCCCTGGGCCGCCTCGACCATCTACGCACAGTGCCTTGAAACCCGCGAACGAGTCCAAGGAAAAGAACACCCGGAAACTCTCCTTGCTTTGCATAACTACGCGGCTTTCAAATTGGAAACTGGCAGTGCCATGGAAGCGGAGTCTCTCTACCGTCAGTGCCTTGCCAGCCGTCAGAAAGTCCTCGGACCCGATCACCCGCAAACCTTGGCCACGATGGTCAACTTAGCCCGTGCCCTTCAACAACGGGGTTCCCGCAGTGAAGCTGAAAACATGGCAAGGGAATCCTTGGCCGCCCACCAACGTGTCTTGGGGATCGCCCATCCGCTCACCTTTGAAAGTCAAGTGACGCTCGCAGAAATTCTTCGCGACCAAGGTCACGCTGACGAGGCCACCACTCTTTTTGAAGAGGCGATCTCAGGACTCCGAGAGGTCCTCGGCTCAAGACACCCAACCACGCTTGGGGCGCTTTATGAATACGGGCTTTTGCTACGGCTTCAAAATCAGTTCGCTTCGGCAAGGCGTGTCGGGTCGGAGCTTTTGTCAGCAGCCCGCCGCTCGATGCCTGAACAACACCCCGACCGCGTCAAATTCGAGCGGTTTGTGGAGTCACTTCGTTAAAAATCTTTCGGTTTCATTGATTAGATAACCACGTTGTGAGTTGCACGAATCGCTCCAAACTGATTGATTTAGCTGGAAAATGAAATCTCCTTTGATTTGTTTCCCCCTGCTTCTTGCATCGGCTGTTGGCATTCTCAACGCTCAAGAATTCACCAAAGATCTCACCGGAGCAGCGGATCATCCGGCGCTCAAGCGTATGGACAGCTCCGTGATCGTGGCGTTCGAAAAGCAGGCCTTCGACGAACAATGCGTGGCTTTGGAAAAAGTGGTCTTCGACTATGCCAGCCAACAAATCCTGCCTTTCAAACATGAGATGGTAGAGGGCCCGCAATATCAGATCCTTTACCGTGCTCCTCGCAACGCCTCCACCTTGGAAGTCTTTCGTCAGTATCAAAAGGACCTCAAGGCCGGGGGATTTGACATGCTCTTCGAAGGCAAAGGTGGCAGCGAAAGCGAGAGCACCCTCGATAATGGTTATGATCGTTTTCTGAGCCAAGTTTACAAATCCCATGGACTCCCAGAAAATATTTACACGGCCCTTTCCCTGAACCGTGATTTTCGATACGCCGCTTTTCGGAAAACCACGGAGGCAGGCCCCCTCACCGTAACACTTTTTGTGGCTGCCAATACGGAGTGGCCGGAAGCTTATGGAACGGAGAAAGGGCAGGTCTTGGCTCTTGTGACGGTCACCGAGTCTCAAGCCATGATTGAACGAATGGTTCTGGTCAAAGCGAAGGAAATGACAAATGCCATCGATAAGACCGGACGCATTGCCCTCTATGGGATTTTCTTCGACACGGACAAGGCCACGCTTAAGCCAGAGTCCGATCCCACCCTCGCGGAAATGGCCACGGTGCTTCGAGAAGCTCCCGCCAGGAAGTTCCTACTTGTTGGCCACACCGATAATCAGGGTACTTATGAATACAATGTCAATCTGTCCAAGAAGCGGGCTGAAGCCGTTGTTGCGGCACTAGCATCAAAACACAAGATTCCCCGTGAACAAATTCTCCCTGTGGGAGTCGGGATGGCTGCCCCGGTGGCCCCCAATGTTGATGACCAAGGACGTGCTAAAAACCGCCGCGTGGAGATTGTTGCAATGTAGTTCTCTTAAAGACTGAGGCAGGAACTCAATCCGTCAGCGCGGAAAGGGAAGCCCGGATGCCATCAGAGTCAAGTCTCACCCCAATCAGAACAACACACGGCGGAACAGTGGAGGGCTGCTTGAGTGCAAATGCGGTTGGCCCCCATTTGTGGTCGTCCGTTCTTTCAAAGACAAAGTCTGTGTCAGGGGTTTCGAAAAATCTGGCAACACCCTTCACGCGCAAGATCTCATCAGGCAAGGCCGCAACCCAATGAAGGAGACGCTCTTTTGACACGCGTGGCGGCAGGTCGAATTGCTCAGCAACAAAGGCATGAGATAATTCATGGTGTTCATGATGATTTCCGACGTGAGAGCCTTGGGGCATGGCTGTGAACACAGGACCGACGGCCGTCGCAAGATGGACCAGTTCCTCACACAACGCTTCCGCAGAAGACCATGAAGCCCGGGGGCTTAATCCTGCAATCTGATCGAGCACTTTTTGCTTCCTTGCTTCAGAAGCGGAGTCGGAATGAGTCATGATCAAATGACTGGCGGTCCGAACCTGCAAACGCTCCAATTCGTTGTTCCAAAGCCGCTTTTGCCAGCGCGAGGCGTGAACACAGGTCACCTGCAGAATCGGGTAAAACCGCTTGAGCAATTCCGGGCGGAAAAGCAAATGTTGCAACAGACTGGCAGGGTCAGAGGTTCCGTTGGCTTCAATGAGCAAGATTTGCCCCGGTCTGTCGGTTAGTGCGCCCATTGTGTCTACCAGCTCACTGAGCGAATCACAGCACACACAATTTCCATTGATGGGCGTCACCGTTCGCCCTTCTCCACGAAGGGTGGAAGCATCCACTTTGGCATTTTGGTAATCATTCAAAATCACCACCGGGTTGATCGACGCAGCCTCCAGCCCGGGAATCAGTTCCCGAAGAAGCGTTGTTTTGCCAGCACCAAGAAAGCCAGAAATGATAAGGGTAGGGATAAGATGGTGGGACATATCAGTCATGGGGCGTATCTATTCGGCTGAATGTTCTCTATATCATCATGACTCGCAAAATATTTGCAGTAATCTAATTTCAAAATCTAACCTAGTAGAGTCAGGGTTCTATTGGCATCATTGCTGCCGTGCTGAATCGTTTTGCTTGATGTGTTCAGTTCTGGTGCACACGCAACTGAAGAAAACGGCGAGACCGGTCGGACAGACTTTCTGGGTCAGTGACGTTGACTTCGCCCTCTGTGTTTTGCGTTCCGGTGGAGGACCAAATCGGCGCGGTGTCCCAATCGATCAGATCCTTGGTGGCCCAAACTTGGTAGGTCAGCGTCGGGTCAGCGATGCGTTGAAAGGACAGGGTAAGATGCAACGGCTGCGGGCTGATGCCGGCAATTCGAAGAGTCGGCTTCTTAGGGTTACCTGGAGAAGTTGGCCGGGGAAGCGACACACCGGTTCCAGCATACCAATAGCTGGCGGGAGGGGCGGCGACGTTGATTTGGTGCTGCAAGGACGGGCCACCGAAGGGGCCTGCTGTGGCTGGCTGGCTGAGAGTTCCCGTTACGCCACCGTCGCCATGGTAGGACCACCATCCCGATGCAGTAGAGAAGTCTTGGCTATAGAGGTTAAGTGAAGTTTTGTCGCGAATGCTGAGTTTGAGGTTTTGCGTGGTGCTGCCTGCCGTATTGGTCGCGGTTAAAAGGATGAATTTATCTCCGGCCTGAGTGGGGTAACCGCTCAAACTTGCGTCGAGGGGATTGAAAGTCAGTCCGTTGGGTATTGGGCCGACCGAGTAATTGGTGCCTCGTCCGGTGGCAGTGATTAAATGGTGAAAAGGTGAACCAACGATGCCTTCAGCCGCTGATTCCGAGGTCAACTGTGGTGGGGCGGTCGGGGCAGGCCGCAGACGCAGTACGGTCACCGACAGAGGAGGAACGGTATAACTGACATCTTGCCCGCTGCGCGTGAGGGTAAAATCCTCTCGCGTGTTGTTGGTCAGAATCGCTGGGGCCTCAAGCGATTTTAATCGTTGCTCTTCGTCCTGCGCTTTGCCGTAGCGATTTCCGATGAGGGTCGTTGAAGCCCTGCTCGAAGTAGCCGGCGCTGGCACCGACCTCAATCGCCGGATCGATTTCTTGCAGGAGGTTCTTCAAAGCCGCATAGAAGTTTGCATAGGTGCGGGCATCAGCGCGGCGGCCGCCAAAGCCCGTGGCATTTTGGGTGATCGAGTTTTCGCCGGGGAGGCGGTACCGCAAGCAGGGAACGAAGGAGTAATCCGCCTCGTTGCCACATTCAAAATATTTGACGGAAAAGGGTGCAGGGTGATTAAGGCGAAGTTTGTTGAACCCGTCGTCCACGGCAAGAGGGGCCGAGGCGCGGAGGCGCGGAGGTTGACCCAGAAGCCGACGGTGCGCCAATCGCGGCTGCGGGTGTAGGGGGAAATGATCGAGGGTTCGAGCACCGCAGAGCCAAGGGCCCGGTTGAGGATCTCGGTAGGCGCGTCGGTTGGCACACGAAGATAGGCAAGAAGAGCGGCGGCTTGCTCAATGCTGCCCGCGCCATAGTTGATATGAATCTGACCGGTGGTGCCCGTCGCGATGAGGAAGCGTCCAAAGTCGGCCAGGCGCTGAGCACCGAAGTCATCAACAGCGGTGAAATCCCATTGGTTGATCGCACCGGGGACGGTGTGAAGATCGTTGTAGGTGCCGGGGTGGTAACGAAAAACGGTGAGACCGGCTTCCATGGCCGACGCAGCGAGAGAAGGACCATTTACCTCGGACCAATACCCGATGTTGGCTCCAAAAAGGGCGTCGGGCACAGGACTTGTGCGCAGGGCAGAGGGATGAAGATCGAGAGCCCGCTCAAAGGTTGAAGCTCGTGCGGACAAACCGAAAATCCCAAAAACCAAGAGACAAAACGTGAGAAATAGAGATTTCATGTTCCGTTAATAAGTGAACTTATGATTAAGCTGACCCCGTTGGCGAGGAATCTCAAGGGATTGTCCTGCTCGCTTTTCTGTTCATTCCAACCGTCCACAAAGTCGAGGCGATTACGACTCTGGTCAGCTTTGTGACCACTCCACAGTTAATCACACACAGTCGTGGATTGATGCTTTGAGATTGTAAAAATCTGTGAGCTGTCCAAGATTTGATGACAGCAACCCACACCACCATGAGCAAAAAATTAGAAGCATTTCTCGCCGTTAATCCAAAAGCTGCCGCTAAAGTTGAACATGCCATCAAAGATTACCAACACGCAAGAAATGACCTTGTTCATGCGATTGCCGACCTCAAGCATGCCAAACAGGACACCGCTCATGCCCTCAAAGATTTTGATCATTTGATCAAAGATTTTCAACATGCCCTTATTGACTGGAAGGCGGGCGGAAAGAAGGCGGGTCATGCCAAGTCAGATCTGGCTCATGCGGGAAAAGACAAAAACCATGCGGTCAAAGACCTCGAGCACGCCCTCAAGGACATCTCCCATGCACTGGGTGATTTCCAACACGCAACTCGCGACCTCGCCCATCTTGATTCTGATCTCACAACGATGATCGCGCTTGCCAAAAAAGCTGGTGTGACCATCACCTTGGCTGAAGCCAAATCCTACGTGGTGGCGAAGGCCAAAAGCTGATCGTCAATCGGCCCACCCATCATCCCTGCTGACGGGGTCGTCAAAGCCCCTTCTTGCGGGGGAAACTGTTTATAGATGAGTTATACTCAGAAGCTGCCACTGAGATCGGTGATTTGGTCACTGATGGCCTTGGCCGCGCCCATGCTGCTGGGTCAAGCCGGGCAGGTGGTGATGCAGTTAACCGATACGTTTATGGTCGGACAGGTCGGAGCGGTATCATTGGCTGGAGCGTCATTAGCAGGGAATTTGGTGATGTTTGCCCTTTATTTTGGCTATGGATCTTTAGGGGCGGTGGCTCCGCGAGTCGCTCAGGCCTTTGGACGTGGGGATTTGTTGGAATCTGGTAAGGTCGCACAGGCGGGTGCATGGTTGGGTGGGGGAGTTGGAGTTTTGATGGCAGTGGTCTTGTCGGCGGTGGTGCCTTTTCTAGGTATGATGGGTCAACCAGATGAGGTGGTTGCCGTTACTGGGGGATACTTGCTTCTGATAGCCTGGTCCCTGCCGACAGCCATGCTGGCCGTCGTGCTTGGTCAGATCGCCGAGTCCGTGAACCGTCCATGGCCGGTGCTGATTATTATGGCTGCATCAATCCTCCTTAATGCAGGTCTGAATTATATCCTTATTTTTGGCCACCTGGGATTTCCCGCGATGGGGCTCGAAGGCGCAGGCTGGGCGACCTTGATCGCCCGTATCGTGCAGGCCGCATGCCTAATCATGTGGATGTCTTATGACAAGTCGCTGGCGATTTTGAGATCTGGCCATGCGGGCTTTCAAATGTTGCGCACGCTTTGGAAACAGGGACTTCCCGTGGCTGGTCAGGATGTTCTTGAGGGGGGATCATTTGCCGTAGGTGCCATTATGCTCGGCTGGCTCGGCACAACGGCCTTGGCGGCAAATCAAGTGACCATTGGCATCGCGTCCTTGGCATGGATGTTTCCCATCGCTCTTTCCACAGCAGCTAGCATTCGAGTCGCACAAGCCGTAGGAACCGGGGATCTTGCGGGGGCGCGACGGGTTGGCGTCTTGGCTCTTGGGTTTGGGGTCGCATTGATGGCGGCCTGCGCAGCGGTTTACACAACCTGCGGCCACTGGCTTGCGGGGTTCTTCACAACGGACCCCGAGGTTGCCAAGCTGGCAGGTGTGCTTGTGACCATTGCTGGCATCTACCAAATCTCCGATGCCATTCAGTCCATCAGCCTCGGATCGCTTCGCGGACTGCTCGACAATCGCGTGCCAATGATCGCCAATGCTATTTGCTACTGGACGCTGAGCCTGCCAACGGTTTATCTTCTGTCCTTTGTTTGGGAGTGGGGCGCCGTCGGCGTTTGGGTGGGGTATCTCCCTTGGATGGTATTAACAGGCCTGTTTTTTCTCGCCCGATTCATCAAACGAACCCGCGTTCACCCGTGATTCTGAAACCGAATGCCTTCCTTTCGGATCTTTTGAACAAGCCGTGCGATTTCAGAAATCTCTCGTGCCTCGCCCAGCGCTCGTCAGGAGTCGCGCTGAGGCTCATGGCGAACAACACCCTTCGTCCTCAGAGAGATTTCAAAACTTTTTGAGCCTTCGAAATTCCGCCTCGAACTTTTTTTGTTCATTGGGACAAGCATAACGCCATTTCAAGACGCATTGCAATCTTCGCGGGGAGGCGGAAGTATCTTCGAAAGTTGCAAGTTCTCAGTGAGGGCGCTTCGCGCCTTGAATGAAACACGGCAAGAGACTCCCGTTGCTACAGCACAGCTGCTGCCGAGCACGCATGCGTTTGCTATAGCCGCCCCTCCGATGGGGCGTGCTCGCGGTACGCCGCCATTTCTCAGCACTCTTGAAATTTTCGGAGATTGTGCCCCGGGTAGGTGAAGATTCGGCCGGCATGCTCCATCTAAAGAGCCTTACTATTGCGACGACGACGCAGGAGCAAGGCGCTGATACCAACACCAATCAGCATCAACGAGGTGGGCTCAGGGATGACATTAAACGCATAGGTCGCCGATGTGGATTGGAAGCCATCTGTGACGTGTGTGCCTGAGATGGTGAAAGTGACTTCATAGACACCGGTTTCTGTAAAGGCCAGGTTGTAGTGAGTGTGCTCGTCAGCTGCTTGGGAGATACTACCGGAAACTCCGCCAAATGTTTGTGCAAAGGCTGTCGGAAACCCAAACTCGTCTGTTGTATACATCGAAAAATAACCCCCACCATCAACTCCTGAGCCAGTGACTGAGGTAAGAGTAAAGGTGATGTCACTGCTCCAATCTAAGGGATTCAACTCCTCTGTCCCAAAACCAATAAAGGGAATGCCAACCGATTCTGATGCCGTTGCTGGGAACACCCAAACCGAGGCTCCAGCATTGACGCCGAGGAAATTCCAATCCACCCCTGCCGGACGCAAAAAGCTCCGATCAAAGGGAAGCACCGCAGTGATCCCATCCGCTTCATATTCAAAACCATCAGGTCCTTGCAGGGTGACACCATCAACAACCACTGGCTCGTTGTCTTCGCCCAAATGCCATTCCCCTTCCAGACCATCGATCCCATAGGCCACGCTGATGTCTCCATGACCTGACGTCCAAAAGCCTTGTGATAAAGCCGATGAGAGTGGAAGGGCGGAGACTGCTGCGAAAAGAGCAAGTGATGGGATGGTTTTCATAGGTTGCTTAGTTAGTGACGTAAGGTTTTTATATAAATGCAAAAGATTTGCAAGAAATAAATGCAAATAAAATGCATTTATTGATAGGTGTGCCCCTATCTCTTTAAAAATGCTGACTCATGGATCAATAACTGATGTCGGTGAGCAGCGTCACACGGACTCTGCCAAATCGCCTGCTGTCTGCGGTGATGGGTAGCGTGTCGATCACTTTGACGCGTTGCAAGTCATCTTCTCCGATGATGGGACTAGTTGTGGTGGTTCCTCCTGCTTCCCAAGTCCCTGATGTCAGGTCGCTGATAAATTCGGGTGTGTAAACAATTTGGGAGTTGGTGGAGGGTTTTCGGCGGACAAACTCAATCGTGAGACGGTCAACACCCTCCACATTCTCAACTCGGATTAAAGGCAGGCCTGAGGTTCCCGTGCCTGCGGCAATCGGGGCAGTGCTCGGCTCCAGCGGATCCATGTTAAAAGCATACTCAATGAGGTTGTTTGAACCATCACCATCGGGGTCTGCGGTGGGAACACCAATATCTTCATCAATAAGATCAGGTCCTGAAAAATGAGTGGCCCGCCAGATGGCGAGGGTTCCTATGGCAAATGTGACCGCGTGATCCCCGCTTTCAGTAAGTTCCCCTGTTGATTCCAAGAAGGCACTCGCACGCAAGGTCACACGGTAAATTCCCAAGGCTGTGAAGCCAAAGTTGATATGGCCGTGGGTTCCCTCCGCAGTCCAGTAACAATCTTCATCCGAAATGCCATCAGATGTGGCCATCCAAACGGTGGTTGCGCCGGCTGAGAACGGATTCCATAAGGAGAAATGGGGTGTTGTTAGTGATTCTCCGGAGTATTGCACGCTGACAAGTTGGATTTTTACCCATTTGGCAGACACAGAACTCAATCTGGAATCGGGATTTATATAACTCAAAAATGCACTGGGAACTTGAGTGTTCCGAAAGCCGGGCCACGTGAATCCTCGACTCGTTTGAGGGAGATTCCAAAGTGGAGCGCCAATTTGGGCACCTGTGAATGCAAAATTCGGACTTGCTGGTTGAATCAGGCGATCTCCTGAAGGACCCGCCGGAAAGTCGCGTGCTGGCAGAGAGAGACTCTCGGTGTCTGCTTGCAGGTTGGGTTGCTCATAGGATCCCCCATGACTCAGAAAAGCCACCCACCCGGTGGGAGCATAATTAAACGTGATATCGACATGGGAGGTGATCAAGCCCGCCGCGTGTCCTGACACCACGGAGGACAAAAGAAAAACACAAATCAGCTTTCTGGTTGTCATCGAGGAAGCGCGATATTGTCCCCCAATTCGATTCGGGACTTGATGTCAGTGGCAGCATGCTTTTCCACGTGTCCATCCGCATAAAGATAGTTGGATGATCCGTTGCTATGATCTGACCGCTTGGCTGTGGTGAAGCGATCGGGAGCGATGTCGCGCGTGACAGCGAACCAGGAAGTCCAGGAACTTGAGTGCGTGTGATCGTTTCCAGCAGAAAAGCCTGTGCTGTCTGAGCACACAAATGCCATCATGGTTTTCGGCAGTGATTTGATCTGCTTGAGGTCGTTGGTTGGCCCGCCAATCAATTCACCGAAGGGGTCCATCTCTGGCACGAAGAGAAAGCTGTTGAGCACGTAGCTCGTTCCTCCCTGACGCAACCGCTCAGGGCCGTTGGGGTCAGCCGGGCAAATGCGGACCTTGTCCACTTTGTCCAAGTATGGGGCCAGCACATAAACCCAAGACTTCCCAATGGCGGCCGTGTGCGAGGTCTCGGGCAGAGTGAGGTTATTGTCGGCAGCGTAGGATGTCATCGCCAGTCCAATCTGACGCATGTTGGAAGAGGATGCACTTTGTTTCGCCGAAATAAGGATCTTCGAAATCGTCGGCATCAAAAGACCTGCGAGGACCCCAAGAATGGCCACGACCACAAGCAATTCCACCAAGGTGAAAGCGAGGGATGGCCTGCGGTTGGCCACCAAAAATGGTGCCAACCTCGGTTTATTAAAAAAGGGTGCGTGGTGAGCCAGCGCTCGGGCAGTTATCGAATTCATATCAACAAGCGGGCCTCAAGACCCGTGTTGAACAACATGACGCCCCACAGATTATATGCAAGTCAATTGCGCAAATAATTTGCGGGTAATCCTGAAACACCGGCCCACATTCCACACTCACGAAAGAACCCGGCTCCCGTCTGCATGATCCAGGTGGATCATGCAAACGGGGGCTCAGTGGTCGTTGATATAGCAGGTTTCTTAAAGAATGATGGAGAGGCCGGGGGAATCTTCGACGAGGTAATCCGCAAGGCTTGTCACATCTGCTGAGAGAGGCAAACCCACATGTCAGAAAAAATGAAACCCGCTTCCGTTTCCGGCCGCGGGCTTCTAGGTTTTGGCACCTATTTCGAAAATAGGAGAGGGTCGTAAAAAAAGCAAGCTCTGCTTTTTTGCGATAAATATCGGGGATGAGGGGTGATGGAGGCGGGGGCCGGAATCGAACCGGCGCATGAGGCTTTTGCAGAGCCTGGCCTTACCACTTGGCAACCCCGCCATCACCAAAAAATTACCATATCACTTCCAACGGTGGGACGACAACTGAAACTTGTCCACCGGTGAGAGTTCCTTCGGATTGCTCCAAAGATTCCACGACGCCATCCAAGAAGGCAATGGAAAGTTTTCCCACGGGCACCTTCACATAAACGGTGCTCGACGTCAGGCGGTTGCCGCCTGTGATGATCGTGCCTCCCGGAGTATTGGTGCCTGGGGGAACATTGATGATGGTTTGTCTGAAGCTGGGGCCCACGGTTGTTTGGGGGACGAGTTCGTAGCGGATATATTCCCAGACTTGACGCACCGCGTCCTTTTCGGCCCGCTTGGTCTTTTTTTGTGGTTTGCCCACGCTGCGAGAGACTTCATCCTCGGTCATTCCAATGGCCACTTCATTCTGGGCTATCAGACCCTCCACGGTTTGACGTCTCTCTTCCGCCTCTTGAAGGTTAGTGAGGAGGTTTTCGGGGAGTGGCTCCAATTCGGTGTAAGGGATCCAAGCAGCGACCCCTCCCTGCCTGGCTTCCCCACGGATTCGGCAAACATTTTCGAGAAAGGCTTCCACCCGTACCGACTGGGGAAATCGGAGTGTGCCAGCATATCGCGTCATACCCGCATCAAAGAAACAAGGAGCCGCTCGGAGAAGCTTCATTCGAAGAGGCTTTTCTCCAAAGTCGGAGAGGTAAATGGCTCCGGGTTCCCGAATGATGGGAGAGCTGGTTGCGATCCCCGGCAATAGAACAGCCGCAAGGACAACCCAGCACGCGAAACGAATTTGCATGGTCAAATCCTTTCACATTCACCGGAAAAAATCCATCAAGAACAGATGGTGGTCCTTGCGGGATGTTCCAACACAGGCTAGAAGTTTTGCTCTATTATGAATGGCATCCACGAATTTGTCCTGCGGGGAGGTCAGCGAATCACCGCTGGCGCCCTGAATGATTTTCACCCAAAACTCCCTCTCTCAAAAGCCAAGGCTGAAACAATCGATGCCCCGGATTATCCCCATCTGCGTGAGCAAGTGTATTTTCTCGCCAGCTATGCCGAAGATGTGATCGATGGGGCCTACAACTCGAATGATCTTCCTGCTGTGGCGGAAACAGTTTTTGCTTTAGGTTACCTGCTCAGCGACGTCGATATTATCCCTGACTCCGTGCCCGGCAAAGGCTACGCGGATGACTCTGCTGTGTTACGGGCCGTTCTCATCTCGCATGAACCTGAGTTCCTCGCCTACGCAATCTCGATTGGCAAGGATTTCAACGAAGTCACCACGGCCCCCTGAGTCCTGTAGTAGCATGGTCCTTTTACAAGCTCGCTTCAAGCAGGCGGGCTTTGAGGGAGATGATCGGAATGCGTTCTTGCTGCATGGAATCCCTATGACGGAGGGTCACGGTGCCCTCATTTTCCGGTCCGTTTTCACCAATGGTGTCAAAATCCACGGTGACGCAAAATGGCGTTCCGGCCTCATCTTGACGTCGGTATCGGCGGCCGATGGCGCCTGACTCGTCATAGAAAACATTGATATGAGAGCGCAGAGATTCGACGATTTCGCGGGCTTTCTCCACGAGGGCGGGCTTGTTCTTCAGCAGGGGCAGCACAGCGCATTTTATGGGGGCGACCCGGGGATGGAAACGAAGGACCGTGCGGGTTTCGGATTTTCCGTTATCACCAGTGACGACCTCTTCGTCATAGGCCGCTGACAAAATGGCCAATGCCAGGCGGTCCAGTCCCGCAGACGGTTCGATCACATGGGGGAGGTAATTTCCTTTGAAGAGATTCTGACAATAGGCGGTGATTTCCTCTTCCGTTGTTTCCGGCTTGGAGCGGTTTGCGAAGGTCTTTTGAATGAACGCTTGGCGTTGATCTTCAGAAAGGGTGGCCGCTGCCGCTTTTAATTCCTCATCAAAAACCTCCAAGGGTTTGCCACTGTGTTTTTGGTGCTGACGCAGGTCGAAATCGCCGCGTGCAGCAATGCCTTCCAGCTCTTCCGTGCCAAAAGGAAACTTGAAAAGAATATCAACCGTGGCGCGGGCGTAGTGGGCAAGGTCCTCGGGTTTCTGCCAGTAGTAGTCGAGAACATCCGGGCCAAGACCGATGTCAGCGTAATAGGCGGTCCGCTCTGCGACCCAATACCGATGCCACATTTCCCAGCCCCAGTTGGGTTGGGGCGAGGAGAGGTCAGCGCCTTCTTCCCAGCGGGTGACGCTGCCATAAATCAACTCAATGGCTTCATCGGGGCGGATAAAAAATTCGAGTTCCATTTGCTCGAATTCACGGGAGCGGAAAATAAAATTGCGAGGTGTGATTTCATTCCGAAAGGCCTTTCCAATCTGAGCAATGCCAAAAGGGACTTTCACACGGGTGGAATCAAGGACATTTTTGAATTGGGCAAAAATCGCTTGTGCCGTTTCAGGTCGGAGATAGGCGACATTGTCGGCGCTCTCCACGGGACCGGTGTGCGTTTTGAGCATCAAATTGAAGGGACGAGGCTCGGTGAGCAACGCGCCATTGCTGGGATTAAAGCGTGTGGAGTTAACGACCTCTTCCTGCCTTTCACCCAGTAACTCCAAATTCACCCATTCCCCATTGGTTTTATCAACCGAACCTTCGGCGTAATATTCCCGAGCCAGCTTCCGAGCACGTTCGACGTTTTCGTTTTTTTTGAGCAACACGGCAAACGGGCGCTCGGGTGCATGGCTCGATGTGGGAGATTTTGCCCCACTGAACCACACCGCTGTGCCGGACTGCGGCTCAATCTGATCCGAACGAAATCGGGACTTGGTGAGAAGGCAGTCAGACATCGGATCGCTGAATGTGTCCACATGACCACTGGCTTTCCAGACGGCAGGATGAAGGATGATGCTCGCATCCAAGGCCACGACGTCATCACGCTGACGGATCACCGCTTTCCACCACGAATCGCGCAGATTTCGTTTCAACTCAGCGCCGAGTGGGCCGTAGTCCCAGAACCCATTGATTCCACCATAAATTTCTGAGGATTGGAAAATGAAGCCGCGCCGCTTGCACAGGCTTACGAGTTTTTCCATGCGGGTGTTTTGTTCGTCTTTGGCCATGAGAACCACACAGCAAAGCGGGCGAAGGCCTTCAGGTCAATCTTTCAGGGAGATCCGCTGATGAAGAACAAAGCCGACGATGGCCAGTGGCGTCATTGCCAGCCATGGCCAGTATCGGACCGGCGCAGAAGGTGGGTGTGCGGCAGAGAGTTCAAAGCTGGCGTGGTGGGTTTGTCCGTCATACTTGACTTGAATATCCAAGCGCCCCGGACCCGAGGATTTGATGGGGAGCATGGCGGAGTAGAGGAGACGATTGCCGGAGTGTCCAATGACTGCTGGAATTACCTCCTTGTCCGTCGCCATGCTGCAACACGGGGGGAGCCATTCTTTGCCACCTCCCAGGGATGTCCAGCGGAATGTCACAGCGGCATTCAAGGCCGGTTTTCCGGAGTCTTGCAGGAGGACGCTGATATCGGCCGGACCGGCCAGAAGTGGGGCAGGAGACCCAAAAACCGACGCACGCAAGCTGCCCCAATCCGTCTTGCCCAAAAGAACGCCGCCATCGCCGAAGCATGAGGAAATTCCCAACAGAAAAAACAACAACCCAACCCGCATGTGTTGTATATCCGGCAAAGCGGGCTGATTTACAACCTTTGGTTGCGTGATGTCCTCAATACAAAAAGGGCCGCCAGCATGTGGCTGGCGACCCTTCGTTGTATGCAGGGGTGACGGTTATGCCAGCCGTGCCCTGCGTTTTCTTGTCATAACAAAGCCCATGGCTGCGAGCAGACCGAGCAGGAGGGTGGATGGCTCGGGGATAGCAGAGATCCTTCCGCCGCTGATGCTTTGCTGGATCGCATATTCGTCCAAAAATGTGGAGACATCAAAATTCGGGTCGCCGTTGGCTATGAATTCGATGTAGTTCTGCAAGGCATTCTGGTCCGTCACACCCAGATTCGTGAACTCATAGATTTGAGACAAATAGGTGGATGAACCGCCCGAGATGGTGCGGAAATATTGATCTCCGCCATTGGCAAGAAACGTCAGGGTGGCGATATCAATCGTGGTTGTTTCTGCATCGACGAGCCATTCGCCGTTTTCAAGGAAAACCTCATTTCCAATTTGGATGTCCAAGATTCGATCCCCTCCCTGAGTCGGGTTGCCATCTGCATCAAACAGAAATCCTGGTCGGGTAATGTCATAGGTCAGAGAAAAACCTGCGATCTGTCCGAAGCGCCCATCACTGCTTACAGGGTTAATTCCTTCTCCCGGGTCGCCATCCACGGGTCGCGAATAAGCGTTTTCCAAAAGCAGCTTAAAGTCGGCAAGCGTTACATCCTCGACCACCGTAAGAAAATTCCCGAAAGGGGAGACATTAAACGTGCTGAGTTTGCTGATATCTCCAGCTCCGACATTCGAGCGAATACCGCCTCCGTTGACGAACGCCACAACAGGAGTGTTGGCTCCGAAGGTTGGTGCCAAACTTTGCGCCGTGTGAAGAAGTCCATCTGCAACAATATTGCCCAGATTCGTTTCGCGGGAACGAATCGTGGATGAGCCGCCTTGAAGAAGCTGAACAGAAGTGGTTGCTAATTTTTGAGCCCCAAGATCGGCAACAAAAGCGGCCACGGGATCAACCACCTCTGCTTGGATCGCGGCATCCGGAGCCACGCCATTTGTGGGATCCGCTGTCGTGCTCGCAACACGTTGGGGACCAGACGAATTGTCAACCGCAGTCAAGTTGCCACCTGCGTCAAAGTTGAGCGTCACGCGGCCGAGATAACCGTAGCTGCCCCCAGTGGTGACAATGCGAACGGGATTGCCGCTGGCATCGTTCACGGTGCTAGTGATCGGATAGTTGTTGGGCTCGCCGGCAAGGCTGCCTGAAAGGTTTGCGGGGAGATCCCCGGGAATGAGCCCGGTGACCTGTGTGTTTGCCGGCGCATCGGTATCATACACATCAGATGGAATACTGGCTGCAGGATTTCTTAAAATCTCATCACCGCCGCCTGCCACAATCAGATCAATGCCGGAGTCAAGGCTGGCAACCAGTGAGTTGTCTGAGGAAAGGCCCTGCAAATGCCCGCCGAGAACAATGTGATCGACATTTGCAGCCTTGAGGTTTGCGATCTGGGTATTGATCGCTGCGGCCACGGGGTTGACCACCACTCCACCAGGTGAGGAGACGAAGGGCAGATTATCGGTCGTCACACCAATGATTCCGATGGTTTTGTTGCCAGCGGAGGTTGAGACGGTGACAGTTTTTGTGGGTGCGATCCGGCCGGCTGTCACGTGGGCTTGCAGGGAGGCCTCAGCACTGAAGTCCAAATTGGAACTTAGATACGTGGTAGGGTTGTGGGTCTGTGCCGCAGTAATAAACTCGGCAAGGACGTTTGGTCCAAAATCAAACTCATGGTTGCCAAGGATGGAGACATCATACCCGATGCTGCTGATAGCAAGCGCATCGTAAAAAGTGCGGCTTCCTGGTAATCCCGACTCCAGGCTGGCTTGAAACTGTGGGCCGGGAAGGAAGGTGTCTCCTGCAAAAATGGAAACCACGCCGTGATTTTGGCTTTCATAATAGGAGCGAGTTTCATTCAACATCGTGGCAAAACGAGCCACACCTCCGTATTCTGAAAGAGCATCGGTGTAGCTTGTTAAACGCGACTCCCCATCATTGTTGTGCAGGATCGTGAGGCTGTATTGAGCTTGAAGTGGATTTGCAGCGGCCAGCACAGCAAGTGCGCCGGCCATGGTTGTGAAGACAGATTTGAGGTTCATGGTCTGTTTTGTACGGTTGGTTGGTTTAAGTTGATGACACCGAGCGATAATGACGACATCATCAGGAGTCGCTGGCTAAACGTCACCGACGGCCAACTCCCGAAGCAGTCGTATTTCTAGGCATGACAGCAACTTCGTGAAGCGAATAATTGTGACATTTCCGTCACATGTTTCCTCGGGATAGATCGACTAAGGAATGGGATCGTTCCCTGAACAAAAAAATAGTAAAAAGGCTTAGTCGAATAATGAATCCGCACAAGCTGATGCTGCTCGGAACACGGTTTGCACCGAAACTCCACGAGCATCGGCAGCAGCTTTGCAGGATTCGAACTCCGGCGTGGCATGGATGACCTTTCCGTCCATTTTCCCTACCTTGATCTGAATGTCACCGTGGGGAGTTGTCACAGTCAAAAACTCCCGTTGAAGTATTTTTCGTCGGGCCGAATGCATCCTTACACCGAAAGAGGATGTTTCTTTGAGGATGCTATGGGCGAGACGGTTGGCGTCCTCGGGTTTGGCAATGACTGAGAGGAGGTGGCCAGGGCGATTTTTTTTCATGAAGGCCGGGGAAACGGAGACATCGAGCGCGCCTTGTTTTAAAAGGTTCTCCGTGGCGGCTGCGAGAAGCTCCGGGGTGATGTCATCAAGATTGGTTTCGATCACTTCGACGGAATCTGGGGTTTCATCTTCTGCGGACTCTCCGAGCACGGCGCGAAGGACATTGGGGCGGGGAGGGGTCTCCCGTGTTCCTATTCCATATCCGATGGATTGAACCCTCATCGCAGGCATGGGGCCGAAGGAAGTCGCATAGTCGGCTAGAATTGCCGCCCCGGTGGGTGTGATGAATTCGGTCTCCTCAGCAACTTGGCGAAGAGGTATTCCCTCCAAAAGAGCCAGGGTGGCAGGAGCGGGGAGAGGGAACTTGCCATGGGCACAGTGGACCCAGCCACTGCCTTCAATAAGAGAAGAAGCCATCACCTGTTCGATCCCGAGGCTTTCCAGGCCTGCGCATGTCGCAACAATATCCGCAATGGAGTCCGCAGCCCCGACCTCATGAAAACCGACCTCCTCGGCCGGAACACCATGGATTTTTCCTTCGGCAATGGCGATGCGGTGGAAGATCGACTGCGCCCGCCGCTTCACCGCCACTGACAGGTTGCTCTCCTCAAGGATCCTCTTAATTTGCGCATATGTGCGTCCATGAACATGGGGATGGGCGTCGTCATGGTGATCCCCATGAGAGTGCTTTTGGCTGCGGACCGGTCCGTAAGTGACAGGCTCATCTGGATTGGAGTGACTATGGTCTGGCGAGTTGTGCGAGTGTTCGTGCACATGAAATTTCCAACCTGAGATGCCCTGACGCTCCCCTCGATGAAAGTGGGCATGGAGGCCTTCGGGGAGGTCAAGGGCCGCGAGAGCATCCAAAAATACCGACTCCTCAACGCCAAGGTCCCGAAGGGCACCAACCGTCATATCCCCCGCAATCCCAGAAAAACAATCAAAGTAAAGAATTCGCATGGAAATTTTTGAATGGAGAGATAAGGTTTGCCCCTCATGTTGACACACCATCTCCCGCCCGGCAATGCCCATGCGGCTGCCAATCTCCAATCGGGTGCATCGTTGCGCCCGGCATCCTGTTCTGCCAATGGCCTTTGATCGCGAGGAGGCCACGGCCCTATACAATGTGGACCGCTGGGGAGCGGGGTATTTTGCCATCAACAAAAAGGGAAACCTGTGTGTGTATCCCCGTGGCTCTGGAGGAGAAAAAATTGACCTCATGGAAATTGTGGCGGAAGCCAAGGAGCGGAAGCTGGCGTTTCCACTGACGGTGCGTTTCCATGATTTGTTAAGAGACAGGGTGGAGACGATCAACAAGGCTTTTGCCTCGGCGATTGAGGAGATGGGTTATCAGGGGGTGTATCGCGGCGTGTTTCCAATCAAAGTGAACCAACTGAGAGAGGTCGTTGAAGAAATCATCGATGCTGGAAAGCCATGGCATTTTGGGATTGAGGGTGGGAGAAAGCCGGAGTTGATGGCAGCGCTCTCTGTGCATTCTGATCCAGAAAGCCTGATTATCTGCAATGGTTATAAGGACACCGCCTTTATCAGGATGGCTCTCATGGGGCGCAAACTGGGTAAAACCGTTGTTCTCGTCGTAGAGAAGCTTGAGGAATTGGCCGACGTTCTCGAACAAGCCCGGATCATGAACGTGGAGCCACAAATCGGGCTGCGTGTGCGATTGTTGTCCAAGGGCGCAGGGAAGTGGGCAACCAGCGGCGGGGAAAATGCAAAGTTTGGTCTTTCAACCGCCGATTTGGTGGAGGCCAGCGACATGCTGACAGCTGCCGGGCTCTCTCATACCCTGAGACTCGTGCACTTTCATGTGGGATCTCAGGTGCCGGATATCGGAACCATCAAGCGAGCCACCAAGGAAGCTGCGAGGTTTTATGCAAAACTCAAGAAGATGGGTCATGCTCTTGGCTATCTCGACGTGGGCGGGGGGTTGGGGGTGGACTATGATGGTTCGCGGACCACGTTTGACAGCTCCACAAATTATTCCCTCAACGAATACGCCCGCGACATTGTTTATAGCATCATGGAGGTGTGCGACTCCGAAGAAGTGCCACATCCCACGATTGTGAGTGAGAGCGGGCGGGCCATCGTGGCCCACCATTCTGTATTGCTTGTTGAAACCTTTGGCTCGATTGAAAAAAACCGTGAAGGGGCTGCGGTGGAGGCCGATCCCGCCGATCCGCCGCTCTTGGCGGACATTATCGAGATTGCAGGAAATCTCGGCAAAAAGAACCGGTTGGAGAACTTGCATGATGCCCAGGAAATACGTGAACGGGCTCAATCCATGTTTGATCTTGGTTTGCTCGACCTGAGGGCCAAAGCAAAAATTGAGACGGTGTATTGGCGGATCGCCATTGAAGTGGTGACCAACTTTCGCGGCATGAGATACATTCCAGCCGAGGTCAAAGACTTGGAAATTGCCCTTGCGGATCAATTTCTTTGCAATTTCTCTGTTTTCCAGTCCTTGCTCGACCACTGGGCGCTGGGGCAATTGTTCCCCGTGATGCCCATTCACCGGTTGGATGAATTTCCAGACCGCAATGCGACCTTGGTGGACATCACCTGCGACTCGGACGGCAAGATCAGCAAGTTCGTTGATTTGCAGGATGTGAAAGAAACGCTGCCATTGCATCGCTGGGAGCCCGGTCATCCGTATTATCTCGGGTTCTTCCTGGTGGGGGCCTACCAAGACATTATGGGAGACCTTCACAATCTTTTTGGCCGCGTCAATGAAATGCACATCTATTTGGACGATGACGAAGACTGCGGCTACTACGTGGAGGAAGTCCTTCCGGGCAGTACGATTGGTCAGGTGCTCTCCCTGACGCAATGGGACACCAACGAACTCGCAAGACGAATGAAAGCGCAGGTTGATGCTGCCATTAAGAGCGACCGCATGAAACCCAGCGAAGGGATGCGCCTGCTTGATGACTACGAAGGTGCCCTCACGACCTACACCTACTTGAACTTCGGCCCCAAAAAATCATGAGCCAATCCACTCCTCTTCTTGAAAAGCATGTCGAGGCCGGTGCACGCATGATGGACTTTGCGGGTTGGAATATGCCAGTTCAGTATCGCGGGATTCTTGAGGAATACCATGCTGTACGCGGCGACTGCGGCGTTTTTGATATCTCGCACATGGGAGAGTTTTTTGTCAAAGGACCCGGGGCCTCCCAATGGCTGGAGTCCCTTCTCACGAACCGCATCGAAAGTCTTGAAACCAATCATGCCCACTACTCGCTGATGCTGAACGAGGCGGGAGGTGTGATTGATGATCTGTATGTGTACAGAATTCGCGAGCTTGAATATTTGCTCATTGTGAATGCCTCGAAAATTCCTGAGGACGAGCAGTGGATGCGGGATCACTTTGCGGATGAGGTCACGTTTGAAAACCTGAGCGGTTTGTATTCAGCGCTTGCTGTGCAAGGTCCCCGAGCTCCAGCGATTTTTCGAAAATGTTTTGGCAGGGATTTGCCCCCCAGCCGCAATCGCGTGTTGGAGCTGGAGCGCGGAGGGGAGCCGCTCTGGGTAGCGACGACCGGCTACACTGGAGAAGCTGGGTTTGAGATCATTTTCAGGAACAATGAGGCGGCTGGATTATGGGATGCTCTCATCGCGGCCGGGGCCGTGCCGTGTGGACTTGGGGCCCGAGACCTGCTCCGTCTTGAGATGGCTTATCCCCTGAATGGATCCGACTTGTCACCGGAACGCACCCCGCTCGAAGCCGGGCTCGGATTTTTTGTGGATCTGAACAAGGGTCAGTTTGTGGGAAGAGAGGCATTGGTTCAGCAGAAAGAATCGGGCATCCCCACAAAATTAAGTGCCGTGGTTGTGGATGGCAAATCTCCTCCGATCCGATCCCATTATCCTGTTGTCATCGGTGATGAAGCCGTTGCTGAAACAACCAGTGGCGGGCTGTCTCCTGCGCTTGGCACGTCCATTGCGATGGCGTATCTTCCCACACAATACGCAGCACCCGACACGGGGCTTGAGATTCAGGTGCGAGGGCAGAGCTACCCAGCCCATGTGATTAAAAAACCATTTCTTAAAAAAACCAAATGAACATTCCAGAAAACCTCAAATTCGCCGACTCCCATGAATGGATCCTTGTGGAGGGTGAGACTGCGACCGTGGGAATCTCTGACCACGCGCAAGCCGAACTCACCGACATCGTTTTTGCCGAGCCTCCCAAACCTGGACTCACTGTTTCTGCCGGCGGTGTGGCAGCCGTAGTAGAATCTGTGAAGGCCGCTAGCGACATCTATTCCCCAGTTTCAGGAGAGGTGATCGAAGGCAATGAGGCCTTGGCTGATAATCCCGCTCTTCTCAATACGGATCCTTATGGGGAAGGTTGGATATTTAAAATCCGACTCACCAATCCCAGTGAGTTGGAATCCCTCAAAGATTCAGCCGCTTATGCCGGGCACATTGCTCGATGAGTTCTGTCCCTTTTTCTCGCAGACATATTGGGCCGGACCAGAAGGAAGTCTCCACGATGTTGGAAGCTGTTGGTGCGTCTTCAATGGAGGAATTTATTGATCGCACGGTGCCATCAGCAATCCGGTTCAATCAGATCCTGAATCTGCCTTCTGCCAGATCCGAGGAGCGGGCGCTGGCCGATCTCGATAAGCTGGCCTCCAAAAACCATCCGTTAACCTCCCACATCGGGATGGGTTATTCGGGGTGTTATACCCCTGCCGTGATCCGTCGCAACATTTTGGAAAATCCGGGGTGGTACACCGCTTATACGCCTTATCAGGCGGAAATCTCCCAGGGACGGCTGGAGGCTTTGCTGAATTTTCAGACCATGGTGTGCGATCTCACCGCCATGGACATCTCCAATGCCTCGCTGTTGGATGAAGGAACCGCCGCGGCTGAAGCCATGGCGATGGCTCAAGGCATCAAAGGCGGGGATGCGATTTTTGTTGCCGAGGATTGCCACCCCCAAACAATTGCCGTCCTTCGTACCCGTGCGGAACCTCTTGGCATTAAGGTTATCGTCGGTGCGCTCGCGGACATCACTGCTGAAAAAGTCTTTGCCGCATTTATCCAATACCCGGCTACGGATGGCGTGATTCATGAACTCGGATCTGTGATCGAGCGCATCCATTCGGTGGGAGCTCTTGCTGTCGTGGCGGCTGATTTGTTGGCTTTGACCTTGATCAAACCTCCCGGCGAATCGGGGGCCGATATCGTGATTGGTTCGGCCCAACGATTTGGTGTGCCTATGGGATTTGGTGGGCCACATGCCGCCTTTCTTGCCACTCGTGATGAACACAAACGTCGGTTGCCTGGCCGGCTGATTGGTGTTTCAAAAGATGCGGAAGGTCGGCGGGCGCTGAGGCTGACGCTTCAGACTCGCGAGCAACATATCCGCAGGGACAAGGCCACCAGCAACATTTGCACGGCTCAGGTTTTGCTCGCTGTGATGGCTTCCATGTATGCCGTTTATCATGGGCCGGAAGGACTGCGCACCATTGCAGCCCGGGTGCATGGTTTGACCAATCAACTGGCAGAATCCCTTCGTTCTGCCGGCCTGAATGTCTATGAAGGTCCATTTTTTGACACCTTGCGCGTCACGGTGTCCGAAAAAGCGGATGACGTGCTACGGCGCGCAGTCTCCCATGGCATCAATCTCCGCAAGATCGATGAGCACGTGGTCGGAATTTCTTTGGATGAAACCACGGAAAGCATCGCTGAAATTCTTTCTGTATTTGGTGCCTCCATCGTCGGCACGGATAACTCTGTATCCCTGCCCGAGACCCTTCAGCGAACCTCCGAAATTCTCGTCCATCCGGTCTTCCGAATGCATCACACGGAAACCGAATTGATGCGTTATATCCGACGATTGGAATCTCGTGATCTTTCGCTGACCACCTCCATGATTCCTCTGGGATCATGCACGATGAAGCTCAACGCTGCCAGCGAAATGCTTCCGCTCACGTGGCCGACCATCGGCGGATTGCATCCTTTCGCGCCAGCAGATCAGGTCACGGGTTTTGCGATGATTGCAAGTCAGCTGGAGTCTTGGCTGGGTGAGATCACTGGCCTTCCTGCTGTTTCTCTACAACCCAACGCGGGGTCTCAGGGAGAATATGCCGGATTGCTTGCCATTCGTGGATTTCATCGGGCCAACGGACAGGAAGCGCGAAACATTTGCCTGATCCCCACCTCCGCTCATGGAACCAATCCCGCCAGTGCTGTGATGGCCGGGTTTCAAGTCATTCCCGTGACTTGCAACCTAAAAGGCGACATTGACCTTTTGGATCTCAGCGCAAAAATCGCGGAGCATGCCACCCGATTGGGAGCACTGATGGTGACCTATCCTTCGACCCATGGTGTTTTCGAAGAAGGGATTCGTGAAATCTGTGATCAAGTCCATGCGGTAGGTGGCCAAGTCTATTTGGATGGTGCCAACATGAACGCCCAAGTGGGCATTTGTCGTCCCGGGGATTTTGGGGCCGACGTTTGCCATTTGAATCTTCATAAAACGTTTTGTATTCCCCACGGGGGAGGCGGTCCGGGAGTGGGTCCCATCTGTGCCGCAATGCACCTTGCAGAATTTTTGCCTGCTCATCCGCTGGAGGCTGTTTCCCCAGCGCAAGTCGGGGCCGTTGCTGCGGCACCCCTTGGGAGCGCCAGCATCCTTGTGATCCCCTGGATGTATCTGGCGATGATGGGCCCGGAGGCTCTTGCCGAGGCCACCCGGGTTTCCATCCTGAATGCCAATTATATTGCCTTTCGTCTGCAAAAGGCGTTTTCGATCCTCTACCAAGGACGAAATGGATTTGTGGCGCATGAGTGTATTCTTGATCTGCGGGAGTGGAAATCCCGAGCCGGGATTGAGGTTGAGGATATTGCCAAGCGGTTGATGGATTTTGGATTCCACTCACCGACCATGAGCTGGCCCGTGCCGGGGACCCTCATGGTCGAACCCACGGAAAGTGAATCCCTTGCCGAGCTTGATCGCTTCTGTGATGCCATGCTCGCCATCCGTGCCGAGCTGGAAGCCATCGAAAGTGGGGCACTGGACAAATCCAACAATCCCCTGAAAAATGCTCCCCACACTGCCAATGCCATGTGCGCGGACGCTTGGGACCGGCCCTACCCGCGGTCTCAGGGGGCGTTTCCGGCTCCCTGGCTTCAGGATTTTAAATTTTGGCCAGCTGTTGCACGGATTGACAATGTCTATGGGGATAGAAATATTTTTTGCTCGTGTCCGCCCATGGAAGACCCCCGTTGACCTGTCAGGGACTGATTGCGCAGGAAATCCCGCCGGTGGGATCCATCTCCTTTGCAAGGTTCATGGAGATCGCTCTCTATGCGCCCGAAGTGGGATATTATAGCTCGGGCCTCCGACGCGTGGGGCGAAGTGGGGATTTCTACACCAGCGTGAGTGTGGGACCTGCCTTGGGGACAATCCTTGCGGGGTTATATGAGGAGATGTGGACGACGTTGGGGAGACCACACGAATTTATTATTGTTGAACAGGGGGCCGATGAGGGGAATCTGGCGGCGGATGTGCTTGCATCGGCCTCCCCCGAACTACTGGGGTCCTTGCGTTATGCCATTGTGGAACCCGTGGCCGCGCTCAAGAATATCCAAAAGTCGCGGCTGACGAGTTGGCAATCTCAGACCTCTTGGTTTGAGTCCTTGGAAGAGCTGCCGGAATTTGAAGGCATTCATTTCTCCAATGAATTGGTCGATGCCATGCCCTTCCATCTGTTGTGTTCAACAGGGGCGGGTTGGAATGAATTGCGAGTTTGTTGTGGAAAAGATGGTTTCGAATTTGTGGAGAGTGACCTTCCAAAGGACCTCATCGCGCTATCCGAACATCTTCCCCAACGGCCAGCCGGCTATCTCACCGAAGTGAGGCCAACGGCCAAAGCCTGGATCGCGCAGGTGGCGAAACGTTTGAAACGCGGATACTTGTTGGTCATGGATTATGGCCTCACCCACGAGCAGTTGTTACAGGAAGATCGCGTGCGCGGAACATTTGCGTCATTTCGTGCCCACCGAAGTGATGATCGAGTCCTTGAAGATCCAGGCCAAAAAGACCTCACCGCCCATGTTGATTTTACCGCGTTGGCAGAGGCCGGAAAAGAGGCGGGGTTGATGGCATGTGGTTTTTGTGATCAGCATCATTTTCTAGTCGGAGCAGCCACCGAACTTTTGCGAAGCCTCGATGGGCAGGTGCCCACAGAGGCCAATGCCAAGTTCTTGCGTGCCCTCAAAGCTCTGATGCACCCTGAGGTGATGGGAACACAATTTTTCGCTTTTTGTATGACGGCTGGCCTTCAAAATCCTGTGGCTTTGTCTGCGTTCCGTGATGGTGCAAACAGATTTAAAAAGGTGCTGTTATGAGGATTCTTCTTTTTTTCTTACTGCTGCCCGTTTCGATTTGCCTTGCCGAGGATGCCTGGTTTCTTCTGCCGGAGCCCAAATTCATGGCGAATGAGATCACGTGGGCCATTCCAGGAAGTTCGCAAACGGTATCGCTTCCTGTTCAGGTCAAAGGAGAGGAAATCAAACCGCTGACCCAGAAGGCTATTTCAAAATATCCGCTCCAGTTTGATGAAGTGCTGCAATCAGCTCGCTCAAATGCATCAGCCCTCCTTGCCACTGTGAAGCCAACACTCGTGCGCGATGAGCGGGGGGTTATTCGCTATGCCGTGCTACAATCGGAAGATCCCCATTTTGCAGCATGTGTTTTTGCCCCTGAGTTTGGAGACCTGTTTTTGGAAACCATCGGGCCAGATGCTTTGATTGCCATCCCCAACCGAAACCGCATCTATATTTTCCCGAGATCATCTGTCCCGGGTGAAGTGATTTCTGAGCAAGTGTTTGTTGATTACCGTTCCACCAATTATCCGGTGAGCCGGGAGGTTTTTGAAAGTCGAGATGGTGTCCTGACGGCCGTGGGCAGCCTCCGATAAAAGGGTCAACCTCAGGACGCCACGATATTGATATCTTCTGGTTGAATTCGACAATGGACGTTCTCCCCCTCATGCGGGTCAAACTCCCGTCCTCCATCATTTGTTAGAAGCACCCCAAGCTCCAGGCCACCTTGGACGATGAGCGTCAATTCATCCACAGCTCCTTTGAAAGTCTCCACAGCCACGCGTCCCGGGAATGCATTTGAGCCTTCGAAGGGGTTGTTGCTTAGTCGAATTTTTTCTGGACGAAGCGATAGCAGAATTTTGTTTTCCGTGGCATTGGGCCCATCTTTTACGTCGAGAACAAGCCCTCCTTCTAATCGACAATTCAGCAAGCCTCCGGAACGGGAGAGCACGTCGGCTTCGACGATATTTGTCTCACCAATAAACGTGGCCACAAAGCGGGTCGCGGGTTCATAATAAATTTCGTTCACCGTGCCGATCTGTTCCAAGCGCCCGGCACTCAGGACCGCAATCCGGTCGCTCATAGTGAGAGCTTCCTCCTGATCATGAGTCACAAAAATAAAGGTGATGCCCAACCGTTTTTGGAGTTGCTTCAGTTCGGAGCGCATTTGTCCCCGCAATTTTGCATCCAGTGCGCTCAGCGGTTCATCCAGCAACAACACCTTGGGTTCGCAGACGATCGCACGGGCCAGGGCCACACGCTGACGCTGCCCTCCAGAAAGTTGAGCAGGCTTGCGATCCACAAATTCCCCAAGAGAGGTCATCTCCACAACCCGGTCCACCCGCCGTTTGATGTCTGGGCCTTGCACCTTTTTCATCTTCAGCCCAAAGGCGATGTTGTCGTAAATACTGAGGTGAGGGAACAAAGCGTAGCTTTGAAAAACTTGATTGACGTCTCTCCGATACGGCGGGTCCATCGTGACGTCCTGACCGTCGATCCAAATCTCGCCTTTGGTGGGTTGTTCGAACCCGCTGATCATCCGTAAACAGGTCGTCTTCCCGCAGCCGGATGGCCCGAGAAACGTCATAAATTCCCCTTCCTTGATCGAGAAGCTTGTTTCATGAAGGGCCGTAAACGTCCCAAACATTTTGCTGACACCCCGGAGTTCAACCATTGCTGACATCAGAACTTTCTACGCCGCCCAGAGATGGGGGTCCAGATTGGATTTTGGGCAAGCGCGACTTTTGTGTCATGTGATTTCCGTGCGTGAATCACTGGGAGCGGCGAATTCATTCGCCGACCGAAAAGTTTGCAGCGCGAAGCGCGGGTCGCAAGTGAGCAGCGACCAAAACTCGCCAATCCCAGTGAGACGCATTTGAAGGGTCGCCATTTCTTTGGAATGTGAATGGCTCCGTTCGCGGCACCGATGCAGGGTGGGGGATAGTTGACAAAAATGAGGAATTTGACAATTTTAGGGGTATGAACAGACTCACCATCGAGATTGAACCTGAACAGCATCGGCAGATCAAAACCCTCGCCACGTTCGCGGGTATGACGATTAAAGAATTCATTCTTTCCAAAACTCTCACTTCGTCGGATGAGCCGCAGAAGCCATCCGGAGACACCACCTCACGACTGCTGGGTTCACCGAAAAATGCCAAGCGGCTTCGTGAAGCCATCACTTCTAAAACCCCCAAAAACATGATCTTCGAGACGACTGAGGATTTAAAACGTGCGCTTGGAATTTAGGGCGAGGGCTTTCGAGGACTTGCAATATTGGGTGCAAATGAATCCCACAGCAGCCATGAAAGTGCTGCGGCTGATCGAAGAAACAAAACGGGATCCATTCGGAGGTGCCAGAAAACCAGAGCCACTGAAGGGTGAACTTTCTGGATGGTGGTCAAAACGGATAGATCAGGAGCATCGCCTAATCTATCGGGTAGAAGGAGACAGCCTGATCGTAGCTCAGGCGAAAGGGCACTACGATGATTGAGTTTCCAATGGAAGAGGCAAAAAAAATATGAAGATTAATCCAAGATACCAACCATTTCTTGAGCCATTTAAGCTCGCAGAAACCGAGATGAGAACGCAATCATGGTTCGGTGATGGTTGGATTGCTACTTCTGGCCCATTTCAAGATGGGGAGGGGGTTTGGCTCGGTCTGTGGAAGGAGAATTGGTTTAATGATGATTTTTGTGGGATTCATTTTGAAATTTCATTGGAATGGGGCGGCTACAAAATGAAACACCTGGTCAGGGCCATGCATGTTTTGCATCGCAACACCTTTCCCGGAACAGAATTGGACCGCTCTCACTTTAGTATCCCGTTTGTTAAGTCAGTGGAAGTTCGACGCATCATAAGATCTTGGAAGGCCGGTTATCGGGTGAATCCCAAGGGAGGCATGGTTCCGCTCCGACTAAACGCACCAAGGACGGATAACAACATTGAGGAGGTTTTGTTAACAGAGACCTCACGCCTCCAGCAACTTGGCCCAGAAATTGATCGCATCCTGCGTGAGTGCATTCTCCAAGGCTGATAAAAAAACAGTCGAACAAATCAGTGGTGGCAAGTCAAAATTGCAGGAGTGTTCAGAAAGCAGACCACAGGGACAAACATCTGGATTCCAGAACGCTGGAAATGAGTAAACTAAATAGCTCGTTGTGAATACCAATCCCGCCCGTCACCGATTGCTATTCCTTGCGATGAGCGGGGTGAGGGTTCACGACAGGGAATTGCTTGAGATGGGGATGACCTTGCCCGGATTTGTCGAACGGAGTCGCGTGATTGCCTCGCTGCCGAGTCTCGGTCTTCTCACGCTCGCCGCACGGACACCGGGTGATTGGGCTGTTATGTATCGGGAGTATGACGAACTGCCTTCGGATGCAGCCACTCGCATTCTTGGGGAGGGGTTCAGCGTGGTTGCGATTTCCTCCCTCACCGCCCGAATCAACGAGGCTTATCGGCTTTGTGACGAACTTCGAAAACTCGGAGTCCTGGTGATTCTCGGTGGACTGCATGCAAGTGCGATGCCAGAGGAGGCGGGTCTCCACGCGGATATTGTGGTCAAAGGGGAGGGAGAGTTGGTGTGGAATAGAGTGTTGGAGGATGTTGAGGCTGGGAAATGGCAACCACTCTATGACGCAGCCGCTGCTTCAAGAGGGGATTTCTTTTGCGAAGAGCAACCCGTGCCGAGATATGATTTGCTGGATTTGGACAAATACAACCGGCTGACCCTTCAAACAACACGCGGTTGTCCATTGCATTGTTCGTTTTGTGCGGCGTCGCGTTTGATCAGCCCCTATCGCAAGAAGTCGATTGCCCAGATCCGCCGCGAGGTGGAAGCGATCCTCTCACTTTGGCCGGAGCCGTTCATCGAACTCGCCGACGACAACACCTTTGTGGACAAATCATGGAGCAAGCAGCTTGTTTCACTGCTGGCCGAATATCCTGTGCGTTGGTTCACGGAATCCGACATTTCCTTGGCAGACGATGATGAGTTGCTAACTGCGTTGTCAAATTCCGGGTGTACGCAAGTGCTCGTCGGGCTTGAATCTGCTTCATCGGATTCTATGGCCGGCCTGGATACCCACAACTGGAAAGCCCGCCGGCACTCCAGCTATCGAGAGCGTGTGCAGCGGATTCAGGATCATGGAATCTCGGTGAATGGCTGCTTCATTCTTGGTTTTGACAGCGATGGCCCGGAAATCTTTTCCCGCACTTTGGAATTTATTGACGGACTGGACTTGGCGGAGGTTCAGATCACGCTTTTGACTCCATTTCCTGGGACGGATTTACGCAGTCATTTGGTCGAACAGGGCCGTATGCTTGAGGATGATTGCTGGGAGCGTTACACCTTGTTTGACATCACCCACCATCCGGCGAGGATGACGGTCAAGGAGTTGCGCGCAGGTTTTCATTCCCTTATGGCGGAGATTTACTCGCCGGACCGCGTTCGAGAGCGTAAGAAAATTCTTCGTGGATGCCTGCGCAAATTCCTGAAATAAATATGGATGAAATGTTCACCAAAGCGCGTTTTCTCCGATGGTGGAGACTGCTCACTTTCCGCGCGACCACAGAAGATTTTGAAAATCTGGGAAGGAAGGATCTGGCTCTGGGTTTGATTGCTGCCTGGATTGTTGGCATGGGCCGGTATTGGGACGATCCAAAAGCAACTCTCTTGCAGCACCTCGGGCTGGGATCGGTGGTCTATGTCTTTGTCCTGAGCGCTCTGTTATGGCTTATCACAAAGCCGGTTGTTCCCTCAATGGTGAGTTATTTGAAAACTCTGACTTTCGTTTCGATGACATCGCCTCCTGCGATATTCTACGCGATTCCCGTGGAGCTTTGGATGAGCCTAAAATCGGCCAATCAGATCAACTTGGTTTTTCTCTGCGCCGTCGCGCTCTGGAGAGTGATTTTGTTGTTTCAATTTCTGCGTCGGGGAGTTGGACAGAGTGTCGGGGAAAGTATGACATGTGGTCTGATGCCTCTGGCGATTATTTTCACTGGATTGGTGTATCTCAACCTGCATCACGTCGTTTTTCAAATCATGGGCGGAATTCGTGATGCAGATCAGACTTCTCAGGATGCTGCATACATGATGCTTTGGTTTCTCTCCGTCTTGTCAGTGCCAGTATCGGCAATTGCGGCCATTGCGTGGCTGTTCATTGTTTTGCGGAGGCTTTGTTCAAAAATCTAAAACCCATTCTGGCAAGAATCCCAGGGACTTGATACACAACGTGGGCATGTCGAAACATCTCCACCCTCTCCGATTCCGTCAAATCCATCTCGATTTTCACACTTCCCCCCACATTCCAGGCATTGGCAAAAAATTTGACAAGCTGGCATGGCAGGAAACGCTCCAAGAGGCGGCGGTAGATTCCATCACGATATTTTCGAAGTGCCATCATGGTTGGAGTTATCACCCCACCACGGTCGGCAAAGTTCACCCCCATCTGGATTTTGATCTTCTCCGTGCTCAATATGATGCCACCAAAGAGGCTGGGATCAATGCGCCAGTTTATCTCTCCGCCGGAGTGGATAATTTGGCCTCGTATGAGCACCAAGAGTGGCGGGAGATCAATAAAGATGGTCAATATTCGGGGTGGGCCAAACGCATCCTCCAAGCGGGATTCCATATGATGGATTTTCACAGCCCCTATCTTGATTATCTCTGCGATCAAATTCGAGAGGCTGTTCAGCTTTTTCCTGATTGTGACGGAATATTTCTTGATATTATCAGCCAAAACCAAAGTTGCGGCCGCTGGAGTTTGGACTTTATGAAGGCCAACGGCCTTGACCCAGACAAAGAGGAAGATCGCAAGGAATCCTCACGGCTCGCGTTGGAAAAGTATTATCAGCGAACCACCGAGGCCGCAAAATCGGGTCGTTCAGACATGCCGATTTTTCATAATTCCGGTCATATCCCTCGTGGCCGTCATGATATCCTAGCCTATTTCAGCCACAATGAGCTGGAGTCCCTGCCGACCGGAGGGTGGGGGTATGACCACTTTCCAATGTCCGCCAAATATGCCTGCAATCTCGATCTGGATTTTTTGGGTATGACAGGAAAATTTCACACGACATGGGGGGAATTTGGTGGCTTCAAGCATCCCAACGCTTTGCGCTATGAGTGCGCTGCGATGCTGGCCTATGGCTCGAAATGCAGTGTGGGTGACCAGCTCCCTCCTTCAGGCGAGCTTGATCGCTCAACCTATGGAATTATTGGGGCAGCTTATCGTGAGGTGCGGGACAAGGAACCATGGTGTGTGGGCTCAAAACAGGTGTTTGACCTCGGTGTACTTTCCAGCGAGGCAGAAAACCACAGCCACCGAGACTCCTTGAGCGATGAGGGTGCCACGCGCATTTTACTGGAAAGCCATTTCCTTTTTGGGCTCGTTGATCGGACCATGGATTTTTCCGCCTATAAGGCCATCGTCTTGCCGGATGACATCCGGATTGACGCGGCCCTCAAGGAAAAGCTCGATGCCTATGTGGCAGCGGGTGGAAAGCTGATCCTCTCTGGTGAAAGTGGGTTATGGCGGGAACGTGAGGAATTTGCCTTTGATCTCGGAGCTGATTACGAGGGCTTGAGCCCGTTTTATCCTCCTGCTGATGAAGGGAACAGGGGCCACGACTATCTGCTTCCTATCCCCGAGCTTCGCCCCGACTTCGTGAACAGCCCGCAAATCATGTATGACCGGTCCCACCGCATTCGTGTGACGTCCGGTTCTTCGATTGGTGAAATTTATGACCCCTACTTTAATCGCACCTGGGAGCACTTCTGCAGTCATCAACACACCCCAAACCGTGACGAGCCATCGGGGTTTGATGCCGGGGTGCGACACGGTGCAGTGCTCTATTTTGCTCACCCGGTGTTCCGTCATTACCGCACCTATGGAGCCGTGGCCTATCGCGAGTTTGTTGCCAAAGCCATCAAGGCGCATCTGGACCACCCCCCAACCGTCACAACAAACCTGCCTTCCACAGCCCGCATCACACTCACCCGGCAAGAGTCAGAGGGGCGTCATGTTCTCCACCTGCTTTATGCCCCGACAATCAGCCGCGGAGGGGTGATCCAACTCTCAGGGGGAAACGCGTCTGTTGGTCGTCCGGTCGAGGTCATTGAAGACCTGCCGCCCCTTCATGACATCGAAGTCACATTGAATTGGAAAGCCAACTCTGCCCGGCTTGTGCCGGAGGGAACGGAGCTGCCACTAACAAGGAACGACGGACAAACCACGTTGCAAATTGAAGAGTTCTCCTGTCATCGAATGATTGAAATCAAATGACCGAATAACGCAAAGGAATCTACCACTGCTGGTGGGAAGGCGACTCGAAGCGATTATCTAGGTGTTATGCAAGATCGAGCAAGGGGGTTGCATTGAAGTGGGATAAAACTTCTGTGTCCAGGTTCACCAGTGGTTTGAAACAAACAACTTGACGGTGAATCATTTATGATACACCTTTCTTGGCATGAGAACGCTGCCTCGCGTGGTAGTTTTCTTCTCGACTGATGCGGGAAGCGAACCGGTTCGGGAGTGGCTCAAATCCTTGCCTAGGGAGGAAACAAAGATTTTAGGAGAAGATATCAAAACCGTGCAATGGAGCCCCATTTGGCGCAAACCTCTGGTTGATTCGCTTGGTGCTGGACTTTGGGAGGTGCGAACCACATTGCCAAATACCATTGCCCGCATTTTGTTTTTTGAACATGGCGGGGAAATGATTCTCCTTCACGGATTTAAGAAGAAAACCCGGCAGACACCACATGAAGCCATTAAATTAGCAAGAGCCAGAAAATCACTATATGAAAACGAAGCAAAATAAACACCGCGGTGGAAACTTTGACGATTTCCTCAAAGAGGAGAACATCTACGAGGACGTTTGCGCTGCCGCCGCAAAGCGAATCCTTTCGGCACAGATTGCTGAAGCCCTTGCTGCCCAGCATAAAACCGTTGCTGAATTGGCCCGGGAAATGAAAACCAGCCGGGCAGCGATCAATCGCATTCTGGATGACAAAAACTACTCCCTGTCACTCAAAACGCTCTCCCGTGCAGCTACCGCATTGGGAAAACGGCTCAGACTTGAATTGGTCGAGGCGTGAAGGATGAATTGGCTATCACAAAAGCAACTAAAGATCATCGCGCAACTTTCGAGCATCGCGAAGCATAAAAGTGACCTCACCTGCAATGTTTCCATAAGCTGGGTCTCCTGAACTCCATTCGGGGAATTCCTTTTCCAGCATTTCCAACGTCTCGATCACATTGTCGAGCTCTTGGCGGATTGAGTCAGGTTTTGTCGTTTGTAAATTTTCATTAATGCGTTTGAGTTCAACTTTAGCGGCATGCCAAATTCTTTCCGGACGAACACCACACGACAGTTCCGCCGAATTGGGCTCGTTGGTATCAAGCGACTCCACAGAGAGCAGGTGGACAAGCAAATCTGCAGACGTGGCGTGCGAGTCTTGAATTCGATTGCCGCAAAGCGCATCGACCGAGCAGCCATAATATTCATTGCCGCTCTCCTCGTCGGGACCCTCCCAGCTGAGGACGATGTCCCTTGACTCAAATTGTTTCCACTTGGGAAGAATTGTCGCGTCCAACTCGGGCCTATTTATCGGCTTGGATAGCACAAGCGTTCCATCTGGCCGGCGTTGCCAAATGCGAAAACGTACCGCCCAACGTCCTTCCAAGTCTTTGCTGAGTTTCTCTATTTGTGCCCTAAAAGTCCGGGTCCCATCCGGGGCTTCCTCCACAGACAGGTCCTTGATTCGAAGTTGGGCTCCGGATATTGGGAGTGCATTCGACGACTTTTCGTCCTCCATTTCCAGGAAAGAAGGCAGGTCATAGGTCAGCCACAATCCACCATCGCGAATATGCGATCCACCCCAAGGCAGAAAGTCATAAACAAGATAGGTCCTCAGCGCCACCTCCTTATCAAGCTCGAGGAAGATTCCATGGACACCTCCGCGAGTTTGCGGTTCAACCCTGTGCATCTCTTCGAAACGTTGCACATCCTCATAAAGGGCCCTGAGATGATGCGAGAGCCCCTCGGGGTTGCGCATCTCATAAGAAATTCGCTCGGCGATACTTGGATGGTTTTTTGTCCTCTCGAGGCTTTCTTGAAAATTCCTCCATCGAGACATTGACATCCGAAAGTCCAATTTATCCTTTGGAAATCTCTCTTTTGTCGTAATGACAAAATACCCAAAACTAGCCATATTTTCTCGCACTGGCAGAAATACCTTCACCCGAGACTTGTCATCTGACCAGTCCCAAGCGACTGGATACTTGCTTGTGCGAGTGTCCCAGCCAACAACACCATGAGTGGCCCACGCTGCATCAGCTCTCTCTGCAACGGTTAAATAAGTTGCGCTGATTAGCAATGCGCCTGGGAGGATAGCCCATAAATTCACCCAACCAAAATTCTTGAATCGATCTAAGAATGCAATTTCTTATTGAAAAGAGCGATCATAAAATTCCCTCCGACACAGATTGGCCTGTACTATTTGGTCAACTGATCTGAAACATGTTCATCCGTGGGATCAAATCGCGGGACGGTGATCACGGCCAATCGGTTCTTTGGGGAGGCGGACGTGACTTGGTGGTGGATGCCTTTTGTGATCACGCAGAGTTCGTTGGCTTCCAGGTGGTGATTGGAGATGGCATTTGTCGCCGGATCGAAGAGTCGAAGGTCGATCCAGCCCTCGATTAGGAAATAAATCTCGTCAAAGGTTTGGTGGTAATGAGGAGTGGTGACTCCAATATCAAAGGCGATGGCGATATTGGGTGAGTATTCCTTGCCTCGCAGGACCTCGTGGATTGCTCCACAGGTTGGAGATTGTTTTATGACGTGATCCGCGAGGTGTTTGAGGATCATACCATCTGCCTGTTCTCTTCCCGTTCACTGTGGAGGTCGCCATGTTTGCCAAAGGCCTCTGCCACACTCTCTGCCGCTTGTTTCTCGTTTGATTGCTCCGAGAAGCGGACGCTGACGAGTTTGCTGACGCCGTGTTCTTCCATGGTGACGCCGTAGAGCATTTCCGCGCGGCTGATTGTGCGTTTGTTGTGGGTGATGACCACAAACTGGCTCTGGTCCACGAAGCGGTCGAGGATTTTGATAAAACGCGAGATGTTGGATTCATCGAGCGGCGCATCCATTTCGTCCAGCACGCAGAATGGACTGGGCTTGACCATGTAGATGCCGAAGAGCAGGGCCACAGCGGTCATGGTTCGTTCGCCACCAGAAAGGAGGCTAATGCTTTTGAGCTGTTTGCCAGGGGGCTTGGCAATGATTTCAATGCCGGATTCGAGCGGGTCGCTTTCATCGACAAGCAGCAAATTGGCTGCCCCGCCACCGAAGAGCTCGGTGAACATCACTTGGAAGTTTTCACGAATCTTCACAAAGGTGTCAGCAAAAAGTTCCCGGGTCGTGCGGTTAATTTTGGAGATCACCTCCATGAGTTCCACCTTCGAGTTCACGAGGTCGGCGTTTTGTTTTTCAAGGAAAAGCTGACGCTGCTCGAGTTCCTCAAATTCTTGGATGGCATCAAGGTTCACGGGGCCCATGGACTCCACCCGTTCAGTGAGGTCAGCCACAATTTCTTCAATCGTGTCCCATGGAATCCCTTCGGGTTCTTCAGAGGGTGGCTCGGTAATAGTTTCAATTTCGACAGACTCGACCACAGGAGGCTGTTCGATGGCTTCGGCATTCGCGTCAGTGGATTCTGATGAATCAGCAGACTCTGAGACTGAGGATTTTTTCTTGGTTCGTTCGCGGAGGGCGGTGACGAGGCTGTAAGTGTCAGGTTCAAACGCTTCGAGGTCTGTTTGGTAACGTTGCGAGACGTGATTACGCAGATTTTCTGCCCGCATTTCGACTTGAGCGGCCCGGACTTCCAATCGGCCTTTTTGGTCCTGCAAGGCCAGCAGCTGTGAGCGAGCCGAGCGAAGTGCCATTTCCAAGGCTTCGGCTTGGGATCGGATTTCATCCCGGGAGGAAGATACCTCCGCGATGCGGGCCTCAGTGGCGGAAAGTTCGGAAGTGAAAGATTCGAGAGAGGCCTGCAGCGATTCACTCTCGGACTCAAGTTCTGTGATCCGCCGTTCGTAGTTTGCGATATCCCGATTGCGGGCTGTGAGGAGCTCGGCGAGTTCGTTGAGGCGGGCGTTCATGGGGCCACGCTGACGTGCCAAATTTTCTTGCTGTTGTCGGTTGGTCGCAACTTCCACACGCACCTCATTCAAGGATTCGATGGCAGAGGCCTCACGATCCCTGGCCGCCTGCACATCCTGTTCCGACGCCCCTTTGCGGGCGCGGGATGATTCTAATTCAGCGAGAGTCCCCGAAATGGCTGAATCTAATTCGCTGAGCTTGGTGTGACTTGCCCGCAGCGATTCTTCGATTTGAACAACCTCCCTGGCAAACGCAGATGTGCGAGCTTCGAGATCGGCGCGCTGACGTTCGCAGAGTTGTTTTTCATTTTCGCAGGAAGCATTTTCGACTTGGGCGACCTGCACGGCTTCCCGACTTTCCATGACGCGGGCCTGAGCCGCCTCAAGAGCTTCCACGGCGGCACCCCGTGCGGAGGTTGCTTGTTGGAGCTTGGATATTGCCTGACCAAGGTCACGGTCCAGGGCTTCGATCTGCGCTTTGCGAGCGAGGGCCGAATGCCCGGAATTTTCCCCCGACTGGCCGCCACGGATGATTCCTGAGCGATCAATAAATTCTCCCGAAAGCGTCGCAATGGCCAACTCCCTCCGAACCTCTTTGATTTGGAATGCGGAATCCAGGCTCTCCACAACAACAACACCCTTCAAGAGCTGTGATGCCAGGGCGAGAGGTTCCCCGTCACCCTTCACAAAATCAGAGGCCCAGCCCAACGCTTGGGGTGGCAATTCTTGGTTCCCAATCTCAGGGGAGGGGATCCACTCGCGGGGGATGGCTGCCGCATGGCCGAGTTTCTTGGTGGTTAGTCGCTCAATGGCGGCACGGGCCACCGAATGGTCTTTAAAAATGATGGCCTGAAGAGTGGCTCCCAATGCCGATTCGATGGCAGGAATGAAGCGTTCTTCCACACGAATGTGATCTGCCAGTGCCCCTAAGATGGCAGGTTTAAAAAGGGTGGGGTCATCCAATCCACGAAGCACGGCTTGCGTTCCTTCGCCAAATCCTTCGCCTTGTTGTTGGAGCTGACGAAGCACTTCCAAACGGGACTCCACAGCGGCAGCTTCTTTTGAGGCCACGTTGAGAGCGTATTCAGCTTCCTGGCGCAGCTTTTGGGCACCTTCATGGGCCGAGGTGGCGGAGGCTTGTGCAGCGCGGGCTGATTCCAGAGCTGCGGCGGAGTCCGCGCGGCGGCGTGCGATTTGTTCGAGGCGGGCCACAATCTCGGCGACTGCTGCAATGGCAGCTTCGGATTCCCCTTGCAGCAGACGTTGACGAGTCTCGCCGGACTCACGACGGCTGGCAGCCGAAGAAATTTCGGTTCTCAACGAACCCAGCCTGGCTTCCAATCGGGCGGCCTCATTGGAGATTTGGTTGATGGCTTGTTCGTGCGCAGTGCGCTCGGCTCTGGCCGTAGCGACCTTTTCCTCTTGAGCTGCCAAGTCGGATTCCCGCGAGTTCATGGCCTCAATCATGGAGGCAATTTGCTGCTCGGTTTCTTGGAGCTGGTTTTGCTGAATCGAAATTTTTTCCTCAGCTGCGGCAATATCTGTGCGATGACGGCCCACCAATTCCCGGCCTTCAGAAACGCGTTCGGCATTTGTGGCAATGCGGTTTTCCGCAGAAAACATGCGGTTGCGAATCTCCTGCGAGGTGTCCCTCAAACCAATAATCTCGGAATCTCGAGCGGAAATTTCCGAGCGGAAGCCTTCCAGTTCCGTTTCCTGCTGACCAATTTCGCGGTCATGGATGGTGCGAACATCTTCAATCCCGTGCAGTTCAGTTCGGATTGACTCCAACTCCCCGCGCAACTCCACATAGTTCTTGTGGGAGAGGTGTGTGTCGAAGGTGCGGAGATCTTGCATGATCCCTTGGTAACGCCGGGCTTTCGCCGCTTGGCGTTGCAGTGAACCAATCTGACGCCGAACCTCTTTGATGATATCCTGAACTCGCAGGAGGTTGGCTTCCGTGTATTCGAGTTTTCGAAGAGCCTCTTTTTTCTGTGCTTTGTATTTTGTGATGCCAGCGGCTTCTTCAAAGATGGCACGACGATCCTCGGGACGACTGCTCAAGATGAGATCAATCTTGCCCTGCTCCATGATGGAGTAAGCGCTGCGACCGACGCCGGTATCCATAAAAAGCTCATGAATATCCTTCAGCCGACAGGCGGATTTGTTCAAAAAATACTCGCTCTTGCCGTCGCGGTGGACACGACGTGTGATCCGAACTTCATTCCACTCCACGCCAAGTTCCTTTTCGCATTCGGAAAAAGTGAGCGAAACCTCGGCCATTCCCAGTGCGCCCCGACTGTCCGTCCCCCCAAAGATCACGTCCGCCATCTCGCCGCCTCGGAGCGCTTTTGCCGATTGCTCGCCCAAAACCCAGCGTAAGGCATCCAAAACATTCGACTTTCCGCAACCATTCGGTCCAACCACCGCCGTAACCCCCCGGTGAAAATTGAGAATCGTCCGATTGGCGAACGATTTGAAACCGATCATTTCGAGGGATTGAAGATACATAAATGGGGCAGTAGGTGAAATCTCATCTTGTGGTTCCATGAGGCCCCATGCAAGTAAAAACCACTACATATAGAGCTTTTGATGCCCAGCAAACCACAACCTATTGATATTCATGCCTCCACTCAGCGCATGATATTCTGCTCTCAGCTGCCCAACCCCGTGGGTTTTAAGATTCCAACTCCGCAAAAACCCGCTTGGCGACCCCCATGGCATTGTAGGCAGCAGGATACCCGATATAAATGGTCATTTGAACGATGAGAGCGCGGATTTCCTCCGGCTTGAGCAGGTCGTTGATCAGCGCACCGCGAATATGCCATTCAAGTTGCGGCAGACTGGCCGAAGTGATCAGAGAAGCGAGGGTGGCAATTTTCCTGGCCCGCTGGTCCAAGGCATCGTCGGTATACATGTCAGCAAATCCGTGCTCGACCACCAATTGGGTTAGCTCTGGAGCCGCTTCCATGGCCCGTTCGAATCCCTCTTCGCCCAGATGCAATGTTGCCAGTGGTTTTCCCTTTTGGAATTTCTCGCTCATAGTTTTTTGACGGAATGTAACGAGGCTTTGCCAGTTTCCAAGCGAAAGCGACTCGATGTGCTGAGAGTCCGCTTGCCACCGGAAAGTGAAGTCGGCGGTCAAGGGACTGACGCGCCCTACCCAAGGGAGGACAAGCTGGCGAGAGCGCGAAGCGCCCCTTTGATGGTAGGGCTGGGCAGTCCCTTGCCCGCCCACTTGCGGCTTGGCTATCCGAAAAGGAATTGAAGATGCCTGCAAACAAGGACTGACTATATCAATCAGCTTTTCATCGGGCTCACCGGTTCGCCGCCTCCACCGGTGCCTTGACTCCCAAGGGCCGCGGATTATCCTCAAACAGAAATGGAATCCGATCTTCTACATCGTGTGCGTGAGAGCCTTCAGGAATTTCTCGCCACCAAGGGCCTTCGCCGCACGAACCAGCGTGAGGCCATCATTCAGGCCGCTTTTGGGACGACTGACCATTTTACGGCCGAGGAATTGCTAAATCGTGCGAAGGAAATCGACAAGTCCGTTTCCCGCGCCACCGTGTATCGCACGCTGCCATTGCTTGTTGAAAGCGGGTTGTTGCGTGAGCTGGAACTTGGCACGGACACGAAGGTGTATGATCCCAATTTCATTGACCGTCCCACCCACAACCACCTCATTTGTGTGGACTGCAACAAAATCATTGAATTTGAGGACACCAACATTGAACTGCTCGAAAACTGCATCACCCGCCGCTTGGGATTCTCGCCCGCCAACAAAATGGTCAAAATTGAAGGTCACTGTGACGAACTTAAACTCAAAGGCCATTGCGGTCATCGTTCCGATTCCTGACCACCGCCCGTGAACAACACTTTTCTTATTTTTTGACATGTGGAAGGGACGCTTTGCTCAGGAACCATCCAGCCTATTAAAAGCCTACGGAGAATCTGTGACAACGGATTGGAGGCTTTACGATCAAGACATCCGTGGGAGCATTGCCCATGCCCGCGCCCTCTCGGTGACCGGAATACTGACCGCTGAGGAGTTTGCCCAGATCGAATCCGGGTTAAGGGAGATAGGAACCGCCATTGGCGAGGGGACCTTTGTTTTTGATCGCGAATTGGAAGATGTCCATATGAACATCGAATCCGCTCTGACCAAAAAAATTGGGGCCACAGGGGCCAAGCTGCACACAGCAAGGAGCCGAAATGACCAAGTGACTCTCGACCTGCGGCTTTGGATTCGGGAGGAAACGGAGTGCCTCCTAAAGGATCTTCGCGGCTTGCAACGCTCATTGGTTGCGCTTGGGGAGCGGCACTCCAGCGCTATCATGCCTGGCTACACTCACCTCCAGCACGCCCAACCTGTGCTATTTGCTCACCATCTCCTGGCCTACGTTGAAATGTTTGATCGTGATGCGTCGCGGCTCAAGGATGGTTTGGCGCGTTTGGATGTGATGCCATTGGGGTCCGGGGCCATCGCAGGCTCCACGATCTCCCTCGACCGTTTGGCAATTGCTGCGGAATTGGGTTTTTCCAAGGTTTCACAAAACAGCATGGATGCCGTGTCCGATCGGGACTTTGCGATTGAGGCGGTCTCCTCTCTTGCAATCCTTGGGATGCACCTTTCGCGACTAAGCGAGGATGTCATCATTTGGGCCACGTCGGAATTTTCATTTATCAAACTTAGCGACCAGCACACAACCGGTTCGAGTTTGATGCCGCAGAAAAAAAATCCTGACATTGCTGAGCTCACGCGCGGAAAGACAGGACGCCTTTACGGAAACTTGATGTCTTTGCTGACGCTCATGAAGGGCCTCCCTCTCACTTACAATCGGGACATGCAGGAAGACAAAGAGGCAGTCTTTGATTCCTTTGACACGACACGGGCGGCCCTTGAAATATTTGCTGAGATGCTCGACGGCGCGATCTTTAATGAGGTGACTGCGCGGACTGCGGCGTCGGACCCGGCCCTTCTGGCCACGGATCTTGCGGATAATTTGGTCATGGGTGGTGTGCCCTTTCGTCAGGCGCATGAAATTGTTGGCAAACTTGTGGCCGCCGCTGCGGCCCAGGGTGTTGGGTTGGATGCTCTGACACCAGACGAATACCTCGCTGCGTCCCCGGTGCTGACACCTGAGATTGTGAAGCAGACGTTCGATTTGGACTCAGCCATTGAAGCACGAAAGACTGTGGGGGCGCCATCACACATCAATGTCGCAGAGCGCCTTTCCTATTGGCGTCAGCTCCTGTCCGAATGAGTCTGGAAATTGAACGGGATCATCATGAGGCCATCAGCGAAGTTTTGCCGGTGGAACCTGCTGAGCTGACTCGCATGATTGCCACTGGGGAAATTTCAGATGCCAATACACTCTCTGCTTACGCGAGGCTTCTTGCCAAGGGACTGCTCACTCCATGAACTTGCACCGCCTGTTCGAATTCCGGGAAGCGGCTGACGAGCCCAAGCCGTTCCTTGAGCACATTGAGGACCTGCGCGGTTTGCTTATCAAAATTGCCATCGCCGTGGGTGTGGCAATGACCCTTTGTTTTTCTTTTCGATCCACCCTAGCTGGCATTGTCCAGCATCCTCTGGCTAAGGTGGCCCCGGAACGCGCCGCCAACCTTCAATCCCTGGGTGTCACCGATTCTTTCACGATCTCACTGGAACTTGCCTTTTACGGAGGATTTATTCTGGCCTTTCCCTTCATTCTCTACTTTTTGGCAGAGTTTATTTTGCCGGCTCTCAAGCCTGAAGAGAAACGTGTTCTTTTGCCCGCCGCCATGGCCGGTTTCGGGTTGTTTTTGGTGGGGGTGATTTTTTGTTATGCAGTCGTCCTTCCCCAAGCTCTGGCCTTCTTTTTTGCAGACGCGCAAGCCATGAATTGGCAACCAACGTGGACCGTTCGGGAATACTATTCCTTCACCACGCAAATCATTATCGCTTTTGGCTTGGCTTTCGAACTGCCACTTGTGGTGCTTGTGCTTGTCAAACTCGGGATCCTCGACGCCGCAACGCTCAAACGCACCCGCACGTTCGCCTTGGTCGTTATCTTCATCGTCGCTGCCATCATCACCCCCACCTCGGACATTCTCACCCTCGCTCTCATGGGAGGACCGATGTATTTGCTTTACGAACTCTGCATCATCATCGCCTCATTCATGGCACGCCGGGAGAAAAAGGCCCTGCGGGATTTTGACCCGTGAGGCGACAAAATCCCGGATATGAAGGTGTTGCTAGTTTTCTACACATTTCTTTGCGGAACATTGCTTATCGTTTTCCTGGGACCCACGGTTCTTGCTGCCAGTTTAATTTTGGGATTTCAAGGTGTGTTTTCCCTTTTGGGATGGATGATATCGGATCCGAACTCTGTCACTGGTGAGCCAGAACTTCCTCCTGAAGCCCTTTCCTCCTTGGCTGAAGGTATGTCAGAGTTCGTCCCAAATTCCGTATTTGTATTGAGCATACTCGCACTGGCAGCCTCTCTGGCTCTGGTTCCTGCCTACATCACCATTTTTGTTGGGGTTATCTCAAGAGTCCGCCGACTCGGGTTGTTCTCCAGCATTGTTGCCGTCGCATTAAATGCCTTTCTGATTTTTGCCTTATATGATTCCCTTCTGGCGGTTGTGTCTGTGAATGACCTGCCAATCGGCAATCTCCTTTTCTTTCCCAGTGCCTCGATCGTTGTGGTTCTTTCACTTGGGACCATAGCCGTGATTCAGCCTAAGAAAGAGCCGCCACAGCTTCCCAAGGTGCAATGTTGAGTTGCCCTACAGAGGTCGTGGTCGATCAGGGTATGAAGGAAATGGAGGTGCTGCTTATCATGTTCATCTCAAGCTGTGATACCGATGTCATAGACAGGGGGAACGGGCGTCTCGCCCGTTTAATGTTTGATGCTTGAAGCACTGCAAAAATCCACACGGGCGGGACGCCCATGCCCCCTGACCAGCATTTAAACATTCCCCTTTTAATCACACCGGGTTTTACGCTGTGGCAGAACTACACGACCTCAAATCACACAAGCCCAATAGCCTCACAAATTTGAGCGCTGACGCTTTTGAAAGCAACAGCTGATGCACTTTGGGGGGCTGAGAGGACGATGGGGGTGCCGAGATCTCCTCCCTCACGGATGGCCATTTCGATGGGGATTTCTCCTAGCAAAGACGTGCCAAGCCGTGCGGCTTCGCGCGTGCCTCCACCGGTACCGAAAATATTGTAGCGGACTCCGTCACTCGGACTCACGAAGTGACTCATATTCTCGACAATTCCGAGCACGGGGACATTGGTTTTTTGGAACATGGATGCGGCTTTGCGCGCATCGATGAGGGCCACTTCTTGCGGAGTGGTGACGATGATGGCTCCGGTGAGTGCCACGGTTTGGACGATGGTGAGTTGGATGTCCCCGGTTCCTGGTGGAAGGTCCAGAATGAGCACATCGAGAGGTTTCCATGCGACTTGACGAAGAAATTGCTGGGTGTAGCGGGTGACCATGGGACCACGGAGCACGGCCGGTGAGTCGTCATCCAGCAAAAATCCCATGGACATCAACTTGAGACCGTCCCGCTCGATGGGGATGATGTGATCATTTTCGTCAGCCGTTGGTCGTTCATTGCAACCAAACATCAGAGCGATGCTTGGGCCGTAGAGATCGCAGTCACAAAGACCAACTTTGAGCCCTTGGGCGGATAGCGCCAGGGCAAGATTTGCGGCGACCGTGGATTTGCCGACTCCGCCCTTGCCGCTTGCGATGGCGATGATATGACGCACCCCATCAATGCCTTGAGGGCCGGGGACTCCAGCCGCTTGGGCCGGGGCTTGGATATCAATGAGAACCTCAATGGGGACCTGGACTCCGGCTGCTTGAATGGCGGCGATGCTCTCCTCGCGAATGCGGGAAGCGATGGCTGGTTCGGAGGTG
>JBGTLQ010000334.1:0-4635 GCA_041744075.1 Terrimicrobiaceae bacterium | reverse complement strand
TGCTCGACCGCCTCACGGGTTGCCATGTTGGCTGCTGGCTTTTATGTGGCCCAGGGTTTGAGCACAGGCGACAAAACAGAAACCACTATTGCCTTGACGGCAGGAGCTGCTCGCCCGGACCACAATCTCCTTGGGGCCATTTGGCTTGCAAAATGGAATCGCTCCACAGCAAGATTTCCAGCAGACCTGACTTTGGAAGAACATTACAAGTGGGAAAATGTCATTCTCGAACATCCTCAATTCCAAAGTCTGTGAACACTGATCCTGATCCCAACAGACTCCGTGGCAGAGCACGGCGGGCGCTGAAAAAGTATTTCGACAAAAAGCGCTCTCCTCGCTTTGTGCTTGGGTTGGTAATTTTGCTAACCGGGCTCGTGGGGTTTGGGCTTTCGTATGTTATGCTACGGGCTGGAATGACATCCATGGGCATTCGTTATCCCCTTTCGATTTTTGGAGCCTATGCGGCATTCCTCGGACTCATTCGCATTTGGGTTGAGGTCGAACGCCGTCACTTCGACCCCGAAGATCCTGAACTTTTAGAGGATTTGGCTAGTGATGAGGTTGAGTATGAGCAAGTGGGGACATCGCGGCAGGACAGTTCGTGGCTTGATTGGATGGATTTTTCCTCTGGGCTTGATGGGGATGTGGGGGCTCTTCCTCTTCTCCTCATTGGAGTCATTATTGGGCTGATCGTTCTCTTGATCTCTGCCATTGGAGGCGCACCACTCTTGATAGCTGAGATTTTTATCGACGCGGTGCTCGCGGGTCTTCTTTACCGTCGCCTTCGTATTCCTGTGAACGAACACTGGCTGGGAACGGCTATTCGGAAGACATGGCTCTATGTTGGAGGAGCCGCCGTCTTGATGGCCATTGCAGGATTTTGCCTGGACCACATGGCTCCGCAATCTGACTCCCTGGGAAAAGCCATCAAAGAGCTGTTTCACAACTTCTGAGGAGTTCGAAATGGCAAAAGATTCATTGGGCTGCGCTTTCTTTTGGTTTTTGCTCGCATAGCGACTTGTCTCTCAGTCTAAAGAGCTGATGGACACACCACAGATCATGAAACCAGAGCCACATGTGAGATCAGACGGGCAAAGGAAGGAACATTCCATGTTCGTACATGGAGCTATTCTTGAAGGGGTTGTGATCAGGAAGCTGGAGCGACATGAGGATGCACGAGGAAGCTTCATGGAGGTTTTTCGTCGCTCATGGGGCACAGGAATCGACCCGGAACAGTTCAGTGTGGTTCATTCTTATCCCGAAACCTTGCGAGGGATGCACATTCACCGCCGTCATGATGAATATATCAGCGTTCTTTCTGGAAGTGCTTATGTGGGACTGCGGGATATTCGTCCAAAGTCCTCCACAGAAGGCAAGTCGATGTTAATCCATCTTCACAGCAAAGCTCCAACAGTTTTGGTCTTCCCAACAGGAATTGTCCATGGTTGGTTGTTTGAGGAGGAAACGATTCACCTTCAGGGTGTATCGGAAGATTATGGAAGCTATGGAGGAGATGACAATCGGGGCTGTCACTGGTCCGATCCTGAGTTAGATTTGCCGTGGCCGTTCAAGCCAAAAATGATTGCAGACAGAGCCGCAAATTTCGGGCCCTTGCAAGATCTGGTGGACTGGATGCGGCAACCTTAAAAGCTGTGATAGAATCAGGAATGCACTTCCTGTTTCTTCTCAACTTCAGAACCAACTTCCTTTTTCTCAAGCAACCGAAGTGCTCGAGTAACAAAACCGAGAACCGTGGCTTTTGAAATATTGGAGACGCCGCCCTTTTGCCGAGAATATTTTATCTCTAAACCAAGTCTTTTCTGAATTTCAGTGATCAAAGTGCTGGAACTTCTTGTGATTTTTTGGGTAACCAACACCTCAATAACAGATTCGAGATAGGCTTCGTAAAATCCCGGCTGCTCCATTTTGTCTCTCCAACGCAACATTTCGACCAAGCGTTCCTCAGGCGGCCAACCGGGATGGGAGCCACGTGGCAGGTGAATCACTGTCGGAACGAGGCAGGTGCGAAACCGACAATTCGGATGATTTAAAAATTTGCTCCACATATAAATATCCGTGAACTTTTCTTTGGGGGTTGTTGACCAGCCAAGCTCTAGAGTCTTGTAAAAATCGAGGCGGTGACCAACGACTGGTAACGGCAACCCGTGACCGAAGGATATCGGGTTGGCCATCTTGTAACGTTCTTCGGGCAGCGAGATGGCGGCCTCAAATGATGAGGTTATTCTGTCCAATTTGTGCACGGAGACTGGAAGGGTATGAGCAAAGTCAACTTCCTTGAGTGCGGCACCCATCATTTCCAAATGATGCGGCAGGTAGAGGTCGCGATCGCAGAGGTAGCACACATATTGGCTCCGTGCGTGGTTTAGTAGTGCGTCATGACGATATTCTTCCCCCCTTCTGGGGTGTTTGGGATGATCGAAGAATCTGATTCTGCTGTCTCCGGCAGCCCACTGGAGATACTGCTCACGCGCGGAATCGGAAACTCCATCTCCCAAAATAAAAACTTCCCAGTTGGTAATGGTTTGTCTCTGGATGCTCCACAGCGCTTGTTCGACCAGTGCCGCCCGATCTCCGGTGGTAGGGATCATAATTGTTGAGTGCGGTTCCATAATTCTTAGCCTTCGTTTCGAAGCCCGGCGAGTTCACGGAGACGCTCCACCGTCTGCACAACAGCAACCCCCTCTTCTGCGGAACTCCTCGGTATAGCACCACTGCCATTTGCGAAACCAAGGAAAGCTGTCAATTCCTCGGTGAGGGGATCGCGGGGAGTCAATGAGATACGCTCAAACTGGACCGCAGTTCCCTCCCCAAAACGTGCGATTTCAATCTCCGAGGCGTCCACAGAGGACAGCACCGCCACTCCATTCTCGCCATGGACACGAACTTCCCGGCGTTTGTCGGCATACCGATTGGATGACTCAAAAATCACCCAGGGATCTCGACCTAGAACACCAACCATGCCACAAGGTCTGCCATTGAGATATTCGACCGTCGCAGAGTGCGGCTCAGGAATTGAACCGAGAATTTCGATCGCCAAGGTGATGTCATGAGGAACAAGATTCCAAATTGAATCCACATCCTGCCGGGGACTGGTCCAGTTGACGCGTGTGGACCGTATTCCAGACACCCTGCCAAGTGCGCCAGAGCGGGCAAGCTCACCCAGCGCAATGATTCCGGGATGATACCGCCACACATGCCCGACAAACAACCGACCCCTTGCTGCATCAGCCATGGCCACTGCGTCCATGGAAGAAATCGCGAGCGGTTTTTCGCAGAGAATGGGGGCATCGTGAGGCAGCAAGGAAAGCAACTTGCAAACCACGTCCGCATGAGTCACGGCAGGCGTCGCCACCACGGCTGCCCGCATTCTCTGGAGAGAATCCCCGTCCACGATTTCCTGGGACACGGATACGGCACCCATCTCCCTGGCAGAGGCGCAGGCAGCTATGTCAGGATCGCACACATGCACCTCACAATCGGCATCCACCAAACGCTTGAGGATGTTGCAACCCCAGATCCCACAACCGGCAAGGAAAACCTTCATGGCTGACAAAGTTGCACCGTCTCAGGGACGTGCCGAAATTTTTTTGCCTTCTTCAAAGTCGGAGTCGCCCGGTAAACCTCTAAGTATCGTCGGCGAAAAAATCGATGGGTTTCCATCACAACGAACCCTACGCCCAGCCATAGCAAACCCTTCAGAATGCCACCCGGCTTTTTCATGGATGCCCCCGGAGCCGGCAGAAAAAATGCGGCTTGTGTCAGGGCATGCGAAACATAAACCCATGCCACTCCGCCTCGGGATAAGACCACGGACATGATATGAAAGACCAACGAGAGAGCCGCAGCCGATTTCCGGCATTTGAGCAAATACAGCATCGCAAGAATGATTTCATAGGAGATGGCCAGCCACGAAAAGAGCTTTCCTGCCAAATGCCGGGGCCTGCGAAACCCTGCCTTTCGCAAAAGAATCGCTGAACGCAAAACCAGGCGCGTCCCGGACAGATCGGTCAGAAAATAAGCCATGGCGCGTCCATGCCTCCAATCAGGCATGCGCAATTTGTTCAGAGCCGCACATCCGTAAACCATCGCATATTGAATACCCAACCGGTGAGCCAGATCCCTTCGACGAGTGAGTGCCAGATGCAGAGCCAACAATGCCTGCAACGTGCCTGCGGTGGAGTAAAAATTGCGATACACCAGAATTTGAAAAAGCATGGGAACCCCCAGAAGCAGCCCACCCAGACGGGGGCTGACACCAAGCAGAAGGATCCCAATGCCTGCTTTGACAGATAATTTTCTCAGAGCAAAAAGCTGCCAATGGCGAGAGGCACCCGTAAAGGCAGGCACAAAAGGCTGCCAGGCAGATGATGTGAGTTGCAAGGATTGGTGATGGATCATCAGGTGACCGATCATTCGTCCACCGGTGACAACATCGATTTCAGACTCAGGACAGCAATTCATGAGGGGCTTTTGACTTGTTCAGGTCCATGACACCATGCCATGGAGCATTTTCCATTAATGGCATAAACCATCTCGATCCGCACGCAGGGTTTGGTTGGCTCGGCTTGTGCTGACAAAATCTGCCCAAAGAGGTGTTGAGCGCAGCGGTTCTCC
>JBGTLQ010000333.1:0-31938 GCA_041744075.1 Terrimicrobiaceae bacterium | reverse complement strand
GACCCTTGGGAACATCGTAGTTCCACAATTGGCTTCCATCGTAGCCGCGCGCTATCTGATCGATGGCCGCCCGCTTGGCGAGATTGTTTGGGCTGCCTTCAATCAACCCGAGCGGGTCCCAAAGGTTTATAGGATTATTGGAGACGTATCCGTAGAGATTAATCCCGCCCGCTTCCCCAATGGGATCCCTTGATAGCCATCTGGCTGTTAGTGGATCATAAAATCGGAATGGAGCCACAACCAAACTACTCCGGACATATTCCAAATGGCCTGTGTAACCGAAATCGGATTCAACCGAATTTGACGTGATATGGTTAATGCTGCGGCTTCCCCACAGGTTGTAACTCCATTTTCCGCGCTCGGTCCCCGTATCATCCACTATCCCGCGGATGCTTCCAAGGTGATCGTGAATATAGAAATACTCTTCTGTGGTTAAACTTCCGATTTCTTGAAAACCCTGTCCGAAGTAGCGGCGCTCCACAGTCGTTCCGTCTCCTGCACGACGTTCAGCTATTCTCAATCCATCCCACACCATTCGCTGCTCACTACTTGTCGATCCGGCCACTACTTCCCGAATGTTCACACATCGATTTAGCCCGTCATAGGTAAAATCCGTGTGATTTCCGGTTCCTGCATAAGTGATCTTCACAAGCCTGTTGGCACCATCCCACTCGTAGCTGCGCACGCCGTCATCCAGCGTGTTCCCGTTCAAATCGTAGCTAAATGTCCGGCTACCACTGCTTGCCACCACAAATGTTGCTGTGTTTGTCGTTGTGTTGCTATTTATATCACTCGAGATGACAGTCAGCGCGTTGGTTCCTACTGTCACAGGAACTGGTAGCCGAAACTCATTCTGCGCATCCGTTCTTACTGTGCGACTTCCTACGCTCACGGTTCCCGGTTCATTCAACTCTCCCTGCAGCACGGCCTCACCTCCCCCAGAGATCGATTGCAACTGATTCACCAGATTGAATGATGACGTCGTGATGTCTTCTCCGGCCTGGCGTCCCACACGGTTGCCTGCGCGGTCGTAGCGGTTGGATTCCGATCCGATTTGCTGGCTGGTGGACGGATTGCTTGTCGCCGCGCTGATGAGCCGCGACACGGCATCATAATCAGGAATCACCCGCCTTGGGTCGGATGCGCCCACTTGATGATCCCATTGCGTAATTCTACCAATTACGTCGTATTGGTAGCCGAAGTCCGCCAAATTCTGTGTTCCGCTCCATGTTACCTCGCTTCCCTGCACGCGGTAATCGCCAGTGGCCCCGTAATAGGCATTGTCGATTGTCAGTCCCTTGCTCCCAGTGAAGCTGGCTGCCTGACCGTTGGTTGAGTTGTAAGTCACTGTGAACGTGTCCAGTGGATTGGTCACAGTTGCAATCCTACCCAAGTCGTCGTAAGTCACGGTCTGCGCGGTGGCGTGTAGAGATCGACTAGACACGCGCCCAAGTTCGTCATAGCCCAACGTGAGGGTATCGTCACTGAGCGGGCCATCCACCGTGGAAGTCTTTCCCGCCCCGGATGTTCCGGGTGTGCGGTAGGTGTAGCTCGTTGTTCCTGTCCCGTCAACCATGGCCGCGACTCTCGGATATTTGGGGTCCCAAGTCAATGTGGCATCTGGTGTGCTGACGGCCTCATTGTTGTATCGAATGGCAGTGATGCGCCCATCCAGCGCGTATTCTGCGTTTACCTGCTGCGCGGCGGCGTCGGTCACCGTTTCCAGCCAGCCACTGTAGAAGTTGTAGGAATAAGTATCCTGTCGGCCGTCCGCATATTTCTTGCTTGTCTTGCGCCCACCCACATCATGCGTCCATCGCGTTGCGCTTCCCCGGGCATCGATGATCGCCTTAAGGTCGCCGCATTTGCACCACTCGTAGCTCGTATATTCAGCCGCTGGATTGAGTTCACCAACCAATTGCTGAATGGAATTAACGTCCCGGCGGGTCCACTGTCCTTTGCGGTCTTTGAGCCACCGTGCATGCATGGCTTCGTAGAGGACTTCCTCGGTGCTACCGTCGGGGTAGGTCACCTCGGTGATTCTATTCAAGTTGTCATACTCATAGGCAAGGGTGTAACCCCACTGTGTTCGCGTCTCGACCCGTCCATAATCATCATAGGTTAGCGTGATCTGGTCCGATGTCCCGGAAAGTGGAGGGTCAATCGTAACAAGATAGTCGTCGGTGTCGTAGGAATAGACCGTTGTTTCGCTCAGGGCGTTGGTCACGCTGGTCATCTGCCCCAGAGTATTCCATGTGTAGGTGGTGGTCTCGCCGTCGGCTCCCGTCACAGTCAGGGGTCGGTGCTCGCTGTTGTAGGTTGCGCTCATGAGGATATCATAGGTTCCTCCGGCGTTTTTTTGCTTCACCTCGGTGAGGTCGATGTTGTTGCCAGCATACGTCAGCACGGTTTCCCGGCCAATCGGATCAACGATCCGGGTGGGATTGCCGAGCTGATTGTAATCGGTCTGATGGAGCGCAACCTGCTGGACGCTGCTTACCACATTGACGACTTGAGCGACTTTGTTTGGAAGGCCGACAAAAGTGCCCGTTGGTTCGACATATGAAGAGGTTTGACCGGGATAGTTATAAAACACCCTCGATTCCAGTGGCCGCTTCATGCTCTCCAGGTAGGGAGAAATCTGCCAAGCTGGTGTGTGCAGCCAATGGTAAACAACTGCGTTATTGCGGTTTTCTGAGCCCATTGCAAACGCCTTTTTATCCCAATAGAAGCTATTCCGGTATTGATAATAGGCATTTACGCTCAAAAAGCTGATGCCTGAGCCGCCTACGGTAATGGTTGTTGGCGGCACCTGTTCAGCTTGAATCGAATCGCTGCCAACTTGGAAGTGTTGTTCGAGCTTTTCTGATAAGCCGAGAGGATCAGTGGCGGTTAGGATTTTCTGATCTCCTCCACTTACGTATGTGAACTTGGTCGTACCGTAGGGGGTGGTCAAGGTGTTGAGAAAATCCCCGCTTCCATATCCAAACGCTGAGAGGATCCCCTCTACGTCAGTAATGCCGACAAGCTGCCCGGAGCCATTGTAGGAAAACTCTGCGTCCCGCCCGAAGGGATCCTCCACCTTCGTGATCTGATACGGGTAGGTGGTGTTTTCGTAACTCAATGTGGTTTCCTGCCCGATGGCATCGGTAATCGTGATCAAGCGGAAACTGCCGTCATAGGTGAGCTCAACAACGTTACCGGAGGGGTCGTGAATTTCAGTGAGAAATACCCGATAGAAACCTGCTCCCAAATTCTGCGCCGCGGAGTAAACCTCCTTAGATCCGTCAGGAAGTTTACGATCGTAGGTATTTGTGCCAGTGAGCACCAACTCTGCCCTCGATTTGGGATGCGGCCCTTGAAACGGGCTGGAAGTGTTGTAACGCGTGTAAATTTCCGCACCGCCACCCCTCAAAACCACATTTGCCGTGGTGCTGCTCGGCATTTCGATCCATGCACTCCAATTATGACCCCACTGCTTGCCGAGATTTCCAAAATTGAGAGTTGAAGGCTGAACCGTTTCTTTTTGATTATAATATGCGGAAAAGTCAATCGAGGGCCCTACCGGAGGCGTGTATATTAGAGGGGTATCCTGTACTTTTAAGCTGACCATCATGAGATAAAACGTGTAGTCGGCCATGCCTATCGAGCATTCCTCGTCAGGTGTTGCGTCCTCACCAGTGAGGCAATTTGGCGCATTGGTTGTGGTGTATCCTCTCCCATAAACCTTCCATGCCTGATCGGTGGAAACACCTGCCCAGCTTTTCGGACTCCTATTACCTAGGACGAGAAAAAAGCCACTTGTTTCTTCCCGAATCGCTTCCAGGCTCATTTCCCCATCAAATCCAAAAGTCAGATCCCGTACTGAATAGCGACCGTCACCAGTCTTTGCAACTATTGCGGCATAATGGTTTTGCTTCCAATGAACAACGCTAGGCACGGGAATATCTCGAAATCCATTGGGTGCCTTTACTGCCACCATGTCCATATCCATGGCGACTGCCAAGTCTTTGACTTCTTCAAGCGCAAATCCTCTCCAAGGCGACTTTGCTTGCTGGATGAGAGGATGGAACCATGGCTCGATACCCATCGCCTCTCGAACACGTGCCAGGGCCAGGGGGCCACAAAGGAAAGCAATCCCGGGTTGAATTTGCATCACCCGCAACGCCGCCCTGCTGTTTTCTACTAGCTGCCCAGCAGTACCTCCAATATCGCGACCATTGAGTTCCTCAAGCAGGGGGGCAAGTTCCTCCATGCGGCCTAGCCTTGCATACATCTGAGAAAGCTGCGCGGCTGCGCTGCCAGCGATCAGACCTGCATTTCCTGTTGTACCTTTTTTGGTTAATTCATACGCTCTGCTGAAATGGCTGATTGCCTTTGTAAAATAACCTTCACGGTAGAGATACAGCCCCAGATTAAGTTCAATAGCTGGCCTCCATCTAGAATTCGGGTGCCTCAGCACGTAATCATGAAGTCTTTGCGATATTTCAGCGGGGTCTCCTTGAAAAAGTGCTCTTTCAAGGTCCTGATCCTCGCGAGGTGAAGCCTTCGAGCCCTGACTCATCGGAATTAATGGCTCGAGCAGAGGGGCACTTGCCGAGATCCATTCCTCGAACTTTGCGCTCTGGGTTGGACTCGAGATCGGCCACCCGCGAAAACGAGATTTGCCAGTATCAGATTGAGCGACACCCATGCAGACGAACAACCCGATCGCTAACAGACCAAATAGAGTATGACTGATTCTCATAGAAATTGTGTTTTTTTTCATACCAATGATTTAAGGTGTCACTACGACTCCATCGGGTTGAAAAAGCGTTAGAACAGGACCAGTGGTATCAGAGGGGTTTTCCTCTGGAGCCTCCCACAAATTTGGATCGTTTGGGTACCAGTCTTCTGCATCGCTCACTCCATCACGGTCGCTATCTGCAAGCCAAGGGTTCGTGCCTTGGATCAATTCATCAATATTCGAGATTCCATCTCCATCAACATCCATGTCTAAAGGATCGATTCCAGTCCACACGGTCCCATCGGGAAGTCCGTCCCCATTTGTATCCCAATTTTCTGTGTCTGTGCCAAAATATTCCTCCCATCCGTTTGCCAACCCATCGCCATCTGGGTCGAGACGCCAGTCGGAAGGATATGCCGGATGCGATGTTTTGATTAGCGAGTCATAAAAATCATCAAAACCATTTCCGTCTGTATCTGGATCATTTGGATTAAGATCAAAGACTTGTTCCCATATGTTTTTTAATCCATCACTGTCTGGATCGCCATCAGCATCTTGACTAAGATTGCCAAACCGCCTTTTCTCCCAAGCATCAGCCAATCCGTCATTGTCGGCGTCCGTATATTCGTCAGCCCCAATGTCATAAGCAGTCCCAATTTTTCTGGCTTCTCCGTCGATATCTCCTCGAACCCAATGTGTCCCTGATGCTGCCCCAATTGCTGGTGAATTTGCGGTTAATCTTCCAGAGACTTCGAGCTTGGGATCATCACCAATAGCACCATATTGAGCGCCTCGAATGATATTCCCAGAAAAGTTGTTTGTATAGCTGTGCAATGTGCCAACCTCCGTGTTACTTCCTCCCTGTGGATTCCATAATATGCTCGAACGCAAGCTCACGAGATGCAGGAAGAAAGCATACATTCCAAATTCCTTGTTGTTGATAACCGTGCAATGCTCAACATCTGCCCCTGCATAGGTGTAACCAACTTGAATACCTCGAATATGATTGCTAATAATACAATTCACAATTTTTCCCTTCTGCGATCCCGACTCCAAATAGACTCCATACCCTGATACCAAACCGTCGTTAATCGCCGCTAGAGGCCGTGTAATGACAAACCCATCAACAACCGAACGTTCTGCAAGGGTGAGAACATAATCATTCATTGCTCCTCCAACCAGCCGAACGTCACCTCCACGCTCCGCAAATAGAGCAATACGCTTGTTTGCTGGAATAATTACCTTTCCCGTGTGAATTCCCCTTTTTACAAGTATTGTTTTATGACTTGCTGCCGCATCCCCGGTTGCCACAGGCACCAAGTTGATTGCATCAGAGATAGTGGCAACGATGTTATCCGTCGTTGACACATCTGCGTTGGCAGGGTCTACCTCCCAATCAGCAACAAAACTCCCAGAGTCTGAAGGCGACGTTAACCGCAATATCTCCCAGTAGTTAGGAACACCATCTCCATCACGATCATAAAGCGAATCATCTACTAGAGGATCCAGTCCGTGAAGGAGCTCATCACTGTCCAGGATTCCGTCTCCGTCAGTATCTATGGCCAAGTTGTATTTATCGGCCAAATACACAGCAATGTCGGCAACCTCTGGTTGCTCAAGTGCACGCGAGTATGTAATAACTTCCGCCACGTCAGCGTTTAGCGTCTGATACCACACATTAACTCCAAGTGAAAAGCCTGTCCAAGGAGTCGGGGCTGTCATAGATGGTTTGCTCGCAACGAGATGGCCATTCTTATAAAAGCTTCCTACACCAGCATGGTAGGTGAAAGTGAATATCTGCCATGCTCCAAGAAGCACAGTTTGTGCTGGTATTTGCCCGCTTCCTGTACCCGGGACCATGCATGTTGCAGAGTCAGTTCCCACATAGACCGCCCCCACCGCATCAGAATGAAATAGAAACTCTCCCCATGCATTATATGAATTTTTCGTCCCAATACGTTGGTTGTAATAGTTGTTTGCGCTTGGTTTAATAAGAAACATCACTGTGAAGGATCCAGAACCCCACCCAGTGCTTGTCGTTGTTGAAATATTGTCATATTCGCCATTAAACCGGACAACTGGATATCCGTTTAACTCATTACTCTGCAAGGAAGGCATTTGAGATGAGTTCGACTGTGTGAGCATCCTGCTAAATGTGGATTGGTCAGCCCACGAACTGATGTTATTCGAACCATCGGTTGATACACCTTCATCAGCCTTGAGCCACAAAGTCAGGTCGTCCTGAGGTATTGCCACTGTTCTCACTGAGAATGATTCCTGTGCAAGCTCTGATCCTGTGCCTTCCGATACTTCAACAGTGGCTGCGGTATTGTGTGTTGCTGGATATTTGAAATGAACTTGCGCACGCCCATCGCCTGCCGTCACCAGATTCAAGCTTGAATCAAGGCCGGTTCCACTGCTGGTTGTGGCAATTAGCCCGCCCTCAGAACTAGTCACAGCAAAAGTCACTGGTGCGTTCACCAAAATCGATGAACCATCCGTAACCTCAACGACGAGTGGCTGAGAGGCGAAAGATGACGGATCGCCAGTCTGGGCCTCGCCGCTGATGATGCTGATGTACGGTGTGATCGTTGTTGCGCCTTGGCTGTAATAGTCGTTCGGATCACCACCTTGCTGGTATTCTTGGAGATTGCTTAAGCCGTCATTATCGGAGTCCTCTCCGGGTGCAGCGCCGCCGGATCCAAAGTGCAGAAGTTCCCACCAGTCTGGCATTCCGTCAGAGTCGGTATCTAAAAATTCATCTGCCCCGATGTCCGAACTCGTCCCTGCGGGTCGTTCTTCTCCATCCATATCCCAGAGCGAAGTCTGCCAAATTCCACCACTGTCAATTGCGGGGGAGTTCGCTTGAAGGTGTCCGGAAGATGTTAAAAGTGGGTCTAGATTTAGATTTCCTGTACCAGTGTAGCCACCACGCACAATAGACTCAGTAACGGCAACGGTAGCCCCGGATTCCAAGCCAATCTCCTGATCGCTACCAGAATTCCAAAGAACAGATTTCATCACACTGACGGTTCCTGCCTCCACGAACAGGGCGGAGCCATCATCCGATAAATTGGCAGCAAAGGTGTTATGGATGAACTGGCTGTTACCGTCTTCTTGGTAAATGGCAGCCCCCTCCAGAGCTGCCTCGTTTCCTAAAAATACACAATTTACGATCAGTGGAGATCCTGCCTCAATATAGATAGCGCCACCATTCTGAGCAGAACCCGCCCGCATCGTCACCCCATCGACAACGCTGCTAACATCAATGGTAATAACCCGTGACTGGCCTTCCGCATCAATAACGACTCTTCCAGCTCCGCTCTGCGACATTAACAAAACAGGGTGGCCATTAACAAATGACAAATCAACATTCCCGGTTCCTGTGTAAACACCATCGACAATCGAGATGATCTGAAAGTCCTCGTCTACCTCGTCCAGCGCGGATTGGATTGTCGTATAAGTGCCTTGCGGGTCAACCACAAATTGAGGAGTCGGAGTTGATTCTGAATCCAATGGATCTGTTCCATGAACATACTCATAAATATTTGGGTATCGATCTCCGTCAGCGTCTTCCAACCCATCATTGGCGTAGGCATCGAAACCCTGGATCACTTCGTAGGCGTCCACCATGCCGTCCCCGTCGGTGTCCGCCACGGCAGGATCTGTGCCTTCCACAGAGATGATGTTCGAGTTGGAAGAAACAGCCACCTCAGGGGTGCCTTGGGACGCATAAACCTTGAAGAATTGCATCTGTCCTGCTGGTGCGGCGGTGAATGTCAGACTTGATACGTTGCTGTTTGTAGAGCCCAGCTGAGTCCACGTTAGGCCACCATCCAGACTTCCCTCTACAAAAAAGAAATCTTCATTGTCCGAGTTATCCTGCCAGGTGAGAGTGATCTCCCTTGTGATTTCATCAAATGCAGATCTACTAAGATTGCTTGGTGCATCTACCGGTTCTGGATCTACGATGCAGGCTAAAACACCAACGATTGCTCCTGCTGAAAGCAAAAAGGAAAGTAAAACCTTGGGAAGCAATTTCATCTCAAGGTTGTTTGGGTTGGCGGGTCACCGCTGAAAGCAAAGTCACGAGAACGAGGGGGTCATCTTCTATTTCAAGGCGATTTCTTGCTTCCTTTGCATCACCAGCAAATAGAAGGCTGTATGCACTACTCATACGGAGCGTCCAATCTTTATGGTCTCCGAGCCCTTTCAACCATCGTCGGATTCCATCGCTGCCATGAAGTGTGAGCATTTCAATGGCATACATGCGTTCGTCGTGCTGTCGAGATATTGCCATCTGACGCAGTTTTTCTTCATCTTCTGGGCTGAAAGAGCGTATCTTTTCTGGATCAAGAGTGAAGCTTTCAATGATTGCCCTTCTTTCTCCACGTTCCTGCCCGCTGATCTTGTCTTCCTCTTCCATGGCAGCAAGAGTAACCGAGGAAAGCGGGCGACCTGCAGCGCGGAATAGTTCTTGTTGTGCTGAATTGGCCGCGGCTTGCATGGCAGGGTCAGTTTCAAGATTACCTGCAGCTTCAACAGCAGCTAACAGCCTAACTTCGCCAGAATCTCTTGCCAACATGAAGGCGCGGGAACGGACTCTTGCATCTTCATCACTCAAGTAGGCTTCGATTTGCGTAGGAAATCGCTCGCCACTGAGGTCCATGAGAACAGCCATGGCTCCCATGGTCACATGTTTGCTTGCGCTATCAGATTTGGCAGAAGCAAACCTTGTTCGCACTGCTGGCAGTAAATCCATTTCTTTCGTCCACTTCATGGCGCTGAGAGCATGAACAGCAAGAAGGTCATCACCAGTTGCGATAATATTTGCAAGCAATGCTTTTGCTTCGACAGCAGCTTGAGGAAACGTCTTACTTGGGTCGGACACCCTTGAAACGGATAAAAATGCCTCCCCGGCTATAAGGGAAGTATTTGAAGGCCGACGAAGCGACTCCTCTGATTGGCTAGTTTGTGATTCACCTTGCTCGGAACTTATGGGGCTGTTTGGGCTTGATGCCATCATGATGCTGACGCCAAAAAGAAGAATCAAGAACGTTCCAACCGCCATTCTTCTGGACGAGATGATACTAATTTCGATGATTTTGTTCATACGTGAAAGGAATAAGCATTGTTGAAGCAGGCTAAGTTAATGGAGGGAAAGAAATGCTTCTGAGGGAGAGACCGAGAAAGGTAATTACAATAATGTTAGATCCTGTGCAGTTTTTGGATTGGTTGCTTTTTTGAACCGGCCACCAAAATTGATCTGGAATTCATGAAATACGGTTTTAAGAAGACCGAGGTGATTCGTCAATTTTTTTTCTGTGACAAAAACGCCATAAAAAAATGCAACAGGTTCAACGAAGATTCATAATTTTTGTATTCATTTTTTAAATCTTCGCATCTTTTAACCGCCCCGGCGTTTTATTCAAATCAATCAATCTTTAAGATTTCTTCGAGATGTGATATCATTGATTTATAGGGATTTATACTCAGCATAAAAACCCTCTCTCACATTAAAATCAGAAGACCCCTATTTATCATTAGTGTTCAGGTTTGTAGTCTTACTTCACTCACAGATTGGTCTGGATCAAAGGTGAAATGAATTTTAGTATATTTTTTCGTTTTCTTATAAAGCCGAGTTTTTGGTGAGGCTATTTTTCCGTAGACCTTGTCATTTTCCGCAGGCTTTGAATACTGGGAAGATATGAAATGGACTGGGCGGCGTCAGAGTTCGAATGTGGAGGATCGGCGTGGCAGGGGGCCGCGGGGGCGGACGGTGATTGGTGGGGGGCTGGGTCTCATTCTGATTATTGCCTTTGCGATTTTTACGGACACGGATCCGATCCGGCTGCTTGATGCGTTGACGGTTGAGCAGGGGGCTGGGTCATCGGAAATCCAACCGGCGCAGGATGACGATGTGCGTCAGTTTGTGTCCACGGTGCTTGCGGATACGGAGGAGGTTTGGACGCAGGCTTTTGCGGCTTCAGGGAAGCAATATCAGAAGCCGAGACTGGTGTTGTATTCTGGGATGACGGAGATGCCGGGAGGTACGGCGCAGGGAGCAACCGGGCCGTTTTATATGCCGGCGGATCAGACCATCTATCTGGATTTTTCGTTTTTTGACGAGATGCGTCAGAGGTTTGGAATGGACGGGGATTTTGCCGCGGCGTATGTGATTGCGCATGAAGTAGGGCATCATGTGCAGCATTTGTTGGGGTTAACGGAGAAGGTTCACCGTCAGGCCGGACGGATTTCGGATTTAGATTACAATCAGCTTTCGGTGCGGCTGGAGTTACAAGCGGATTTTTTGGCGGGGTTCTGGGCACATCATGCGGAGAAGCGGTGGCAGATTTTGGAGGAAGGGGATATTGAGGAAGCGATTGGGGCGGCGGCCATTGTGGGAGATGATCGTTTGCAGTCGGCAACGCGGGGGCGTGTGGTGCCGGATTCGTTTACGCATGGGACGTCCGAGCAAAGGACGCGGTGGTTCTTGAAGGGGTTTCAGACGGGGAAGTTATCGGAAGGGGATACGTTTGAGATTCCTTATGGGGTGTTGTGATGCGGGTCGTTCTCATAACAGAACGAAGGGTCACCATGAAGGGCATGAAGAGCATGAAGGGGGGAATAAGACGGACTGTTCTACTGTCTATTCCGACTGATTCTTTGATTAAATGATTACCTCGTCTGCTCAGTTAATGCTTTCTTGCTTCATGCTCTTCACGCTCTTCATGGTAAATTCAAAGCCTTGAGGGTTTAGTTGCTATCCATCATGGAATCGATGAGGCCCCACCAGCTGAGGGGTTCGTCGAACTGGATGGCGAAGAGATAGAATCCAGACAACATGGTGCTGGAGAGGATCGCGAGGAGGCAGGCGAAGATGAAGAGTTGGGGTTTTAGATGATGGGAGCGTCCGCCGTTCTGCGCTAAGTGGGCAAAGACTCCGACGAGGGTCATGCCAAGGAGGGGCATGATGGGGGTTAGGTAGCGGGCTTCTTTGCTGACGCCGAGTGAGCCTAGAATGACGAGGGTGGTTAGGTAGATGGCGATTGCCATGAGTGGAAAAAACAGGAGGGGTCGCGCAGAGGTTTTTGTGGGTCCTGTGAACCAATTTTTCCATGAGTTGGAGGTTTGGGATTCGCGCCCGGGAGGTGATGGTGGTCTGCGGATTAACAGAAACAATCCAGCGGGGATGACAAATGCGGCGAGGGGGGAAAGGAGGAGGAGTTTTGCTGGGAAGTAGAGGAAGGGCTGATCTTGGCGGATGGCCATAAATTCTTTTTCGGCAAGTACGTTGCTTGGGATGGAGAGCCATTTTGGGAACCATTCTCCGGTGGATTTGAAGAAGAGGGCTTCCCAGATGATGAAGATTAGGAGGGAGGGGACCAGGAAGATGAGGAGGTTTCGGAGGTGAGTTTTGGTGCAGAGCAAAAAGACTGCGAGAACCAAAGGTGGCAGAAAGACGAGCATGAGCAATTTTGTTCCGATGGCTGCGGCCATGCAGGCGGAGGCGAGGAGCAGGGCGGCGAGAGGTTTTGATGAGCGGAGGAGGAAAATGCCAACAAAGGCCCATGCGATCCATGCGGCGAGGACGTTATCCATCCACACCCGGCGGGAACAAAAGCTGAGGATGGGGTCGAGGAAGGCCGCGAGGGTGACAATGCCAAACAGCACTCGTCGCCAGAGGGAGTCATCTTCTCTTAGCAAAAATCGATAGCCTAAAAAGACAACAGCGGCGGCGCTGGCAAGGTGCGCGGCCAAGGAGAGGATCACGGTCCAGCGGGCAAGGCCAGCGGCGACCATAGGCATGAGGAGCAGCGGAAATCCCGGGGGATGATTGAACAGGGCGTGATCATACATCTCGGGGGGAAGGGCAGGCAAAATCAGGCTTCCTTGGAGGGTGTATCCTGTGCCTTCGGTCATGGATCGAGCAAGACGGAGATAGATTAATTCGTCAGCATTGGTTGGAGGACGAAGCAGGATGGGCGCATGCATGGCGATGGTGAAGACGGCCATGAGGGCCGTCACGATCACCGCGAAGCGCAGGCCAGCGCTCAAACTACACTCCTTTGAGCCCTGACATGAGGAGGGCGGCGTTGCTCTGGGAGTGCATCAAATTGCCGACAAGAATTTCCATGGCTTCACCGGCCGGGAGCTCCGAGAGTTGGCGGCGAAGGAGGGCCACGCGCTCAAATTCGTCAGGGTGATACAACAACTCCTCGCGGCGGGTGCCGGATTTGACAATGTGAATGGCGGGAAAAATCCGTTGTTCCGCGATTTGGCGGTCGAGGTAGATTTCCATATTTCCGGTGCCTTTGAACTCTTCAAAAATGAGGTCATCCATGCGGCTTTTGGTTTCAATGAGGGCGGTGGCCAAAATCGTGAGGCTGCCCCCTTCCTCGACGTTGCGGGCAGAGCTGAAAAATTTGCGGGGACGAGCGAGCGCTTTCGTGTCAACGCCACCGCTCATGGTGCGTCCTTTTCCAGGTTGAAGGCTGTTGTAACCACGGGCCATGCGGGTGATGGAGTCGAGGAGGATGATCACATCCTTTTTTAACTCCACGAGGCGTTTTGCGCGTTCGCAGACGGCTTCACAAATTTGCACGTGACGGGTCACGGGCTCGTCAAAGGTGGACGAATAAATTTCGCAATCGAGCTCCAGCTTGAAGTCCGTGACTTCTTCCGGGCGCTCGTCCACGAGGAGGATGATCAGGCAGGCGTCAGGGTGATTTTCCCGAATAGCTTTGGCGATGGTTTTGAGAAGGATCGTTTTTCCTGAGCGGGGCGGGGCGGCAATAATCCCGCGCTGGCCCATGCCGAGAGGCGCGATGAGGTCCACGGCCCTCGCGGCGATGGCGGGGTTTGTTGGGGTTTCCAAAAAGACGCGGCGATCAGGGAATAGCGGGGTGAGTTTTTCAAAGTCGGTTGGAGATTCCCACTCGGCAGCAGGGATGCCTTCGATGGCAAGCACCTTGGTCGCAAGGAGGGCCCGGTCATTTTTTGTGGTGAGTTCACAGGTCAGCAAAAGCCCCGGACGGAGAGCGTACGTCCTCAGAAATTCCCTGGGGATGGACACATCTTCTGAGCAGGGGCGCAGGCCAAACCGGGGCCACCTTAAGGTTCCGTGGTCGCCGTTGATTTCTAGCAGTCCCACGGCGATGACCGTTTCGTTGGCGGCGATGTGATATCTGACAATATCCGCTACGAGGTGGTGACGGGAGGCCTCGGTGCGAACTTTAAGGCCGAGTCCCCTCGCCTGCTCGATGAGCTGCGTCATGGGAAGGGCCTGCAATGCGTTTAACGAAAGAGGCGGGATGGTGGGTTCTTCAACCGTTTGAGACATGAAAAGAGAGTGCGAGGAAATCTGACTGGGTTTCGAGGGCTTCAAGCGAGCCATCGTTCCAAACCACGTGGTCTGACTTCTTGATCTTGTCCTCCAGAGAGCCCTGCGAAGCAATCATTATTTTTGCCATGTCCTCGGAAACTCCCGGTCGCGAGCACAGGCGTTGGAGTTGGATGGCCCCGGAGCAGGCCACCACAATGACGGCATCAAAGGCGGATTGAGCCTCCACTTCATAAAGAAGAGGGATGTCCACGAGGCAGGGACGACGAGCTTGTCGGCTATCGCTAACGAGTTGCTGCCAGGCCTCGCGAACACGGGGGTGCAGGATTTCTTCCATGGAACGTTTGAGGTCGGGGTTGGAAAAAATCAGAGAGCGAAGGAGTTGGCGGTCAGGGGAGCCATCAGGGTGGTAAGCTTGCGGGTGAATTTTTTCACAAATCAGGCGGCGGACCTCAGGGTCATTTTGCAAGAGCTGATGAACAGCGGCATCAGAATCGAAGAATTCGGCTTTAAGCCGTTCGGAAAAGAGACGTGCGAAGGTGGACTTGCCCGTGGCGATCCCTCCGGTCAATCCCAAGATTGGCGCGCTCAAGGGGTTGCTTGTGGAGCGGGCGGGGCCGTCACTTTGATGGCAAACTCATCAAATTCCACATTGAGACCGGCCGTGGAGGCTAGATATTCGATGGCTGTTGAAGCGGGGATGCCATCCAAGTTCAGATTGATTTTTGTCGGATGGTCCGCAGGCACGATCCAAACCAGGTTCAGACGAAACCCTTCGGGGCCCTGCTTGTTGATGAGTTGGGAGGTGTAATCAAAGGCTTCCCGAGCGCTGACATCATTCAAGGTCAAGCTGGTGAGAATGATGCCATCCAAAGTTTTTTTGAGCGTTGCCGAGCGTGCCAACTTTTGGTTGATGAGGCGCAGATGGTTACGGGCCGTGACATTTTTTGGGTCCGTGACAAGAACCGAATCGAAGAGGGCTTTGGCGGCGGTGAGATCGCCGGCCTTGTAGGCGGTCAGGCCGTCTTGCAAAGAAGACGTCTCGGAGGCGATGAGGGCGGTCGCGAAGACAACAAGGAGGAGGATGGCGATTTTCACGGTGGGGGATTCTGGCACAGAAGTGGGATTCGGGCAACTGCTCAAGCGACGGTCTCTCGTCGCTCGAGCAGAGAAAAGTCGGCGGGCAAGGGACTGCCGCGCCCTACCTATTGTGAACGAGCTGGCGCAGGCCTCCTGAGGGTAGGATAGCGTAGTCTCCGCCATTGCATTGCTCATTCCCAAGAAATTTGTTCCAAATTCCTCTACCTCGCTTGCTGATATCGTGTATGACACTTTGGGATGAGCCTGCCTCCAAGCATTCACGTCGTTTCGCATCCCCTGATTCAAACCAAAGTTTCTATCTTGCGGGATAAGACAACGGGGACCGAATTGTTTCGGCGCACGCTGGGTGAGTTGGCGGTGTTGGTGGCGTATGAGGCGACGCGTCATTTGCCCGTGGAAGAACAGAGCATTGAAACCCCGCTGGCCGAATGTGTCGGACATCACTTGGCGTCCCCGGTCACGCTGGTTCCGATTCTCCGCGCTGGACTTGGCATGGCCGAGGCCATTTTGAGGATTCTGCCAACGGCGAATGTGGGTCATGTTGGCATGGCCCGCAATGAGAGGACGTTTCTGCCCGAGAGTTATTATTTCAAAGCGCCGCCGGATCTTGCGACCTCCGAGGTTTTTCTTGTGGATCCGATGTTGGCGACAGGAAACAGTTCCGCCGATGCGGCGGATGAATTAAAGGCCAAGGGGGCCACGAAGCTGAGCCTGATTGCGTTGGTGGGATGCGTGCAAGGCGCTGAATTGTTTTATGAGCGTCACCCCGATGTTCCCGTTTATCTTGCGGTGTTGGATCCAACGCTGAATGAAAAGGCGTATATTGTGCCCGGGCTTGGTGATGCGGGAGACCGGTATTTTGGGACATAAGGTCTATGCAGAGCTCGTCCATTGCATCCTGAAGAGAAGAAAAAAATGGGCGGGCAAGGGACTGCCACTCCCTACCCGGGCAGAACGAGCTGGCGCACGCGTGAAGCGTCTTTTGGATGGTAGGGTTGGCGGTCCCTCGCCGACCGTCGCATGAGGCGCCAATCATGGGCGGGAGTGGCTCGTCACGGGGTTTCCCTGCCCATGCGATTCCAAAAATTCGGCCACGGCGAGACAGGATTCCCGGCCCAACCTGTCATGCGCTGTTCTGGCCCATGTGGCAGGCGATGTCATATACTCCTCATCCAAGGAGTCGCAATTTGCAGAATGCTCGACGAGCAACTGGGCAGATTCCAACGAACCATTCCAAGCCGCAGTGTGAAGGAGAGTTCCGTGTGAACCATGCGGGTCCCGGGTGTCAGGGGGTAGCCCCGCTTCGAGCATCCAGCGAAGAATTTTGGTATGGCCATATTCGATGGCGGTGACGGCGATTTGAGGATCAAAACAAATCTCGGGGTCTTGCTCGGCCGCCGCAATCAATTCCTCGAGCAGTCCCATGGCGGCAAGGACCCGATGAGGCGCTTCCACACCTTGGGCAATGAGAAATTCAATGACGGGTAGAAACCGATTACCACAAGTGGCAATCGACTCGATGGGGGTTTTGCCATAGCGATCCACACGTGTTGGGGAAACTCCAAGAGACAGAAGTTTTTGAGCGGCGTGCACCGTCCTTGCAAAGCGCATGGCGGAAGCAAGGCTTGGCATAGTTTCATGGACGGCTTCTGGGTTTTTGCGGATCATGTGATCGAGTTTGTCGTCATCCTCCATCAGAAGAGCCGCCGGCAAATTCACGATGGCCCCCATTTCGAGCAAGCGGGAAACCATCTCGGCTCGGGAGTGATGCAGAGCCAAAAGCAGAGGAGTCCAGCCATCGTAAGACGCCCCCTCCCCATCCACATTCGCACCGTGGTTCAGAAGGAGATCAAAGAGCACGCGATGCCCGCGTTCGATGGCCACGTGCAAGGCTTGAGGCTGCCCGCCCCACATTGGATGCGGCGCTTTTTCGTGGATTAGTCCCGGTCGTTCTGCCAATAAGCTCAAGACGCCTTCTACATTGCCTTCACTAACTAATCCGAGAAACTGACGTGGGGTATCGTCATGGTGCGGGGCGCGTTTCGCTCCGTGCTCAGTGAGAAAAGCAATCATCGGATGACGTCCTCGATCTATGGCATAGTCAAGCGGTGTGAATCCGCTGTCTTTGGCAACGGCATCAATAAGTGCCCCCTTGGCGAGGAGAACTTCTGCGGTGGCAATTTGCGACATCCACTCCGCACAATGATGCAGCGGATGCATTCCTTCCTCGGTGGGGTTCGATGCCTCTAAGTCAGCCCCGGCATCGCACAGCATTCTCACAATTTCGGTTTCGTGTTCCCGGTTTCTTCGATTGCGACAAGCCCAGTGGAGTGGACGCATACCCTCAGCGTCAATCGCGTTTGCCATGGAAGGATTCTCAGCGAGAATGCTTTTTACGTCATTGATCAGCCCAAAGGTGCAAGCTGTCCAAATATCGACCTTGGCGCCCTGGCGAATCAGATCATCCGCAACCGCTTCTCCTTGCGGAAACGCGCCATACACACAGGCGGCACGATAGAGAGCGGTTCGTCCTTGATCATCAGGTCGATCTATAGCCGCTGGGTCATCAAGAAGGCGCTGACGAATCTCCTTCAGCAATCCACAGCGCGCGAGCGTGGGAAGATCGGCTTCGGCCCCATGATCGGTGAGCATGCGAGCGATTTCGTGCATGTGGGGACGATGCCAAACACAACGACCGGCCAGGCCTTCGATCGCAGTGCCATTCCAGTCAGGAGCCCATGGTCGGCACGTTGCCAAGCCAGGAAATTCGTGGAGCATGGAATGAACAAGGTGCGGATTTCCTGCGCCGTGTTGGATGGCGTCACGGAATTTTTTGAGAACCTCGGAAGCAAATTCTGGTGACCTCGGGGGTTCAGGAACTGGCACACCGATTGAGATCAACAACGAGCGTTCCCGTTCATTTCCTGAAGCGTAATCGAGGGCGCTGATTTCTGTGGGATGGTCTGTGCCATAGAGGCGGAGCACCGCTTTGGCAGACCAATCGATGCGGGAGCCTTCGCGTTTGACAAGATGACGGAGCAACGAAAAGTGAGCACCTTTCCAAGATTGGATCGCGTGGAAAATCGGCGTTTGGCCGCCAGCTTCTTGTGTTCGTTCTGCTTTGGCGTTGATGTCTGCTCCTTCATCCAAAAGAAAATCCACACATTCCGCTTCTCCAAATTCGATGGCAAAGTGCAGGAGGGTGGCTCCTCCAAGGTTGAGGTTACCAATACCATTCCAGTCAATAAAACGCCAATGGAGCAGACCGGGGTCTTTCTGGATTTCTTGGCGGAGGGCGGTGACATCTCCGCGATGAATACAAAATGCCGGAGAGTCCTGATAGACGGCCCCATTTTTAATTAGCAACTCCACACAGCGATGTTTGGCGGCATTGCGGCCTCTCACATAGGTAAGGGTATGGGACATCGGCGTTTGCATGCCGTATTTTGTGGAGATGGGCTCGAAGCTGACATCCGCCCCGTGGGCAATGAGGTATTCCAAGGCATCGGCGTCAAGGCCTTCGCAGACAGCGAATACGATTGGTCCATAGTTGCCGCCATATTGTCCATTGGGGTTAGCGCCTGCCTCGAGTAGCAGATCCGCGATGGCAAACCGCAAGTCTCGTGTGGATTCATCACCCTGACCGCAAAGTCCCCGAGCCAATGCCAAATCGAGATCATGCTGGGCCACATCCGGTTTATTAAGAAGGTCACGAACGCGCTCAATGTCCTTTCGATCGGCAGCTTCGGGCAGCGATTCCGGTCGGGTTCTCCAATCATCCGACGGAGCAAGAATGGCGTCCACGTAGGCTTTGAGAGGGCGCCAGCTGGGAAAGCCATATTCTCTGGCGAGAAGGAGCTGGGCGGTGTGGAGTTTGACCTCCGGGTCGGTTTTCTTTAACTCGTCAAGGCGGCGTTTGGCCGTGGAGCGGAGGTGGTCGAGGTTGGGACGCGAGGGGAGAGAGCGACGGATCGCTTGTGAGGGTTGGGATGTGGACATAACCTTTCTTCCGGTTGCGCCCGGCGTCCGCGAGACGGGCAAGGAAGTCAGGTTGACTGCGTTGGTTGGACGAGTGGGTTGAACCCTTCACGCGGACCGTCGGCAACTCGACTGCCGGATTTAGATGTAGGCTCAAATGCTATTTGCGCAAGGATTTGTTTGAGGATTGAAGAAGCCGGCGGGACGCCAGCGGTCCCAGTCGGCGCTTGCGCTGGAAGGGGGACTTGGCGCACAGTGTTTGGCTGCATGTCCGAACTCACAAAAGCCTACGAACCAGCGGTCGTTGAAGACCGTCTTTACCAATGGTGGACGGAAAGCGGTATTTACGCCGCGAATCCCGCGTCACCAAAGCCGGGATTTTCGATTGTCATTCCGCCGCCGAATGTCACGGGCGTGTTGACTCTCGGGCATGTGCTTAACAATACGATCCAAGACATTCTGGCGCGGCGGGCGAGGCAACAGGGATTTGAGGTGCTGTGGCTTCCGGGCACCGACCATGCCGGCATTGCGACGCAAACGGTGGTAGAACGTCAGCTTAAGAAAGAGAAAAAGCTGACGCGTCATGATGTGGGACGAGAAGATTTCCTAAAGCTTGTTTGGGAGTGGAAGGAGAAACATGGGGGCATCATTATTAACCAACTCAAAAAGTTGGGTTGTTCGTGCGATTGGGCTCGCGAGCGCTTCACCATGGATGAGGCCTATGCTCGCAAGGTGCAGGAAGTTTTTGTGGATCTTTATGCGAAGGGTCTGATTTACCGGGGCAAGCGCATGGTGAATTGGTGCCCTGTTTCTCGAACAGCGCTCTCCGATGAAGAGGTCATTCCCAAACCACAGAAAGGATTCCTTTATTATTTTCAACTGGAGGTCATTGAGGAACCCGGCACGTTTTTGGAAATTGCGACAACACGTCCGGAAACCATCATGGGCGACACGGCCCTTGCTGTGAACCCGAATGATCCGCGTTACGCGCGACTGATTGGCAAGCATGTGCTGCGTCCCCTCCCCACGGAGGAGCGATCTCCGATCCCTATAGTGGGCGATGACGCGGTGGACTTTGATTTTGGAACGGGGGTGTTGAAAGTGACGCCGGCACATGACAAAGCGGATTACGAGATCGGGCAGCGTCATAGCCTCCCCATCATCGACATCATGAACCCTGATGGAACGCTGAATGATTTGGCGGGTGACGGGTTTGCCGGACTGGATCGCTTTGAAGCGAGGGTCGAAGCCGTTGAGCGCTTGAAAGAACTTGGGATATTGACCCGCGAGGAGCCCTACGAAAATACGGTGGGGTTCAGCGAGCGGGCGGACGTGCCCGTCGAGCCACGTTTGAGCGAGCAATGGTTTCTGAAGTATCCAAAAACAGCCGAAGCCAAAGCGGCTGTCAAGGACGGGCTGATTCGGTTTTTCCCGGATCGTTGGGAGAAGGTCTATGATCATTGGCTGGAAAACATTCAGGATTGGTGCATTAGTCGTCAGCTTTGGTGGGGTCACCGCATTCCTGTTTGGACGATTGAGGGCAACACCGACGCAGCTAACTTAAAGTGTCAGATCGAGAGCCCTGGTGAAGGATGGGTTCAGGACTCTGACGTTCTTGACACATGGTTTTCGTCGTGGCTTTGGGCGCATGAAACCATGGATGCTAAGACATTGGCCAAGTTTTATCCCACGTCCGTGTTGGTGACTGGGCCGGATATTATTTTCTTCTGGGTTGCGAGGATGATCATGGCCGGCTTGGAATACACAGGCGAGGTACCGTTCCGCGAAGTGGTCTTCACCGGGATCATTCGTGACAAGCAAGGTCGCAAGATGTCCAAGTCCCTTGGCAATTCCCCCGACCCGCTGGATCTGATTGCCAAGTTTGGTGCGGATGGTTTGCGGTTTGGGCTCTTGCGGATCGCACCACAGGGCCAGGACATTCGGTTTGATGAAAACCAGATTGTGGAAGGCCGCAACTTTTGTAACAAGCTATGGAATGCCTGCCGGTTTCGCGCGATGCAGGGGCCTTTGGATCCGCAGGCTTCGCCACGGGATCATGACCTGCCACTTTTTTGTGCGGACATGTTGGGGAGGTTGGATGAGACAATTCGCAACGTGGACGAGGCCTATACGAGTCATCGTTTCAGCGAGGTGGCCCAAGCCCTTTATGACTTTGTGTGGGGAGATTTTTGTGATCGGTTTATTGAGACGGCCAAGGCGGACTTTTTTGGTGAAGGCGGCCCAAGGCGCGAGGCGACTCTCGCTGCCATGGACTTTGCGATTTCGAGGATCTTGCGGCTTTTGCATCCTTTCACTCCGTTTGTGACCGAGGAACTCTGGCAGGGATTGGGGTTTGGTCAGGGAGCCACGATCCAATTGGCCGAATGGCCGACGCCTGCAGGCTTTCCGATTTTGCCCGAGTGTGAGAACGCCTTTGCTGCCCTTTCTGCGGCAAGGACGGCCCGCTCGAATTATAATATTCCTTCCAATCAAAAGCTGAATTGGCAACTGCAAGTTTCTCAAGATTGGGTGATTGGTGAACTGACCGCCCTGGCTTCGCTTTTGAATGCCAAAGAAATTGAGGTGGTCACGGCACCTCCGGAGGAATTGTCAGCGACGGTTCCTACAACTATTGGAACATTCTATCTGCCATTGGGAGGCCTTGTTGATGTCGAGGCCGAATGCACACGGCTTGAGGGCGAAATAAATAAGGTGGATCTGGAGATCAGCAAGGTGCGTGGCAAATTAGCGAGTACGACCTTCGTGCAGAATGCTCCGGCCGAGGTTGTGGATGAGCATAGAAGCCGGGAAGCGGGTTGGATTGCGAGAAGAGAAACTCTGGACGCGGCGGTTCGCGGTTTGCGAGGGTAAAGATGAGCCATAAGTCGGCGGGCAAGGGACTGCCCGGCCCTACCCATTTGGGTTAGCTATCGCTCGTCTGCCTCGGGCTTTCTGCCGGAACGGTCTTTATACCAGACGACCCCGTGCTTTCGCATGTTGGCCACAAGGGCTTTCAGATTATCCGCCATCTCACGATCACTGAGCAAAGTGCCAAGAACACCTTTGCCCTGACGAGCCTGAGTGAGCAGTCCTCGGACATCGGTCATGGTTTTTCGAAATTCATCTGCGGCTGCTTTGGCAGACTTCATGGTGGCATCACTGGAATTCACGACCAGCTTGGCTTCTTCGATGACGGTGTCAATTTTGGCAGAAACTTCGGTGAAGGACGCTGTGGTTTGTTCGAGGTTGGTCATGGTTTTTTTCAAGTCGGCAATCGTTGCATCGCTGAGAATTTCTGTGTCCAGCTTTTTGGCAACCTTGTTAATATTTTGGATAGCCTCACGCACATCGGTCATGACATCCCCGGCGCTCTCGGCCAGATCGCCGAACCCACCGGACTCACCCTTGCCGCGAATCACAGCACCGGGCTGAATGACATCCGAAGCCTTGGCGTCTTTGAGCAGAATGATTTGCACAAATCGGTCTCCCAACAGCCCGGAACTTCCAATCGCAAACTCGGATGCGCTGGGGATTTGCACTTCATCATAAATTTTGAGCATCACATAGACGCCATCCATATTGGGAAGAATTGTCGGCGGAGAGTTCACAACTCCAACTTTGGCTCCGGCAAGGAGAACACTGGCTCCTTTCAAAATGCCGCTGGCATTGGGATATTCGACACGAATTTCGTAATACTTTCTGAGCCCGTCGCCAAAGCGTCCAAAATAAACCACCATCAGCGCAATGGCCGTGATGCCAAGTGCCATAAAAATTCCCACGCGTAGCTGGGTCAGTTTGTCTTTGTGTTCCATGCGTTTTTTAACCTTCGTCGCCATGTGAGCGCCCGTCCACAAAATCCCGCACCACGCGGTCCTGTTCCGAGCGCAAGTCGGCTGATGTTCCTAAAAAGTAACGGCGTCCCTCGTTTAAAAGCGCAACCCGATCCGCGATGTGGAAGGTACTGGTCATATCATGAGTCACAACAATCGAGGTGACGTTGAGTTGCTTTTGCAATCGGCGGATAAGTTTGTTGATGCTGTCGGAGACAATGGGGTCAAGTCCGGCCGTTGGCTCATCATAGAGGATGACCTGAGGCATTGTGATAATGGCCCGCGCAAGAGCCACTCGCTTGCGCATGCCGCCGCTGAGGTTGACCGGCATTTTGTGATCATGACCCTCCATGTTCACCAATCCGAGGGCCTCGTGCACCCGTTCAAAGACGACCTTCTCATTCCGCTCACCGCGCTCGCGAAGAGGAAAGGCCACGTTTTGGAAAACGGTCATGGAATCGAAAAGCGCCCCGTCTTGAAAAAGCATCCCAATTTTGCGGCGAACAGGCTCGAGGCTGCGCTCATTGAGTTTCACAATATTCTCTCCCTCAAAAAGGATTTCGCCGGAAGCGGGGGTCATCAGACCAATCAGATGACGAAGGAAAACACTTTTCCCGCCACCGCTTTTGCCGAGGAGGACCATGGTTTCCCCGCGTTGGACATCGAGGGAAAATCCCCGAAGGATTTCCTGCGACCCGATTGAGGTGCGCAGGTCGCGGACTTCGAGAACAGGCGTGCTCATCGTTGGCCGGCGGGGAAAAGAATGTTGAGGAACATGGTGAGGAAAAAATTGGCGATGAGGATCCCCAGGGAGCAGAGGACCACACTTTCCGTGGTGGCACGGCCCACGCCCACCGCGCCATCTCGGGCATTGAGTCCTTCCCGGCAGCTGATAAACACAATCACTCCTGCAAAAAAGAATCCTTTGATGAGGGACATGGCGATGTCCGTGGCATCGGTGAACTTCACCATGTTCGCCACAAAATATGCCGCTTCCACGCCAAGGACATGGACAGCCACATAATAAGCAGCCAGCACCCCACACCCCACACATTCGATGACCAGCAGTGGCATGGAAAAAAACATCGCAAGTGCCCGTGGAACCACCAAGTAGTCCACGGGGTGCACTGCGAGAGCCCGCAACGCATCCAACTGCTGGGTAACTTTCATCGTGCCGATCTCCGCACTCATCGCTGCCCCTACCCGGCCCGCCACCATCAAACCGGTTAGAACCGGACCCAGTTCCCGAAACATGGCCAGCGTGACCACCGGCCCAACGGCGGTCTCCATATTTAAACTCGCAAACTGAAAATAGGCCTGAGCCGTAAACACTGCTCCCGTAAAGGCCCCTGTCACGATCACCACCAACTGCGAGCCATAGCCGATCTCCGCGATCTGATCAAAAACCAGCCGCCAACGAATGCGCCCAGCAAAAATGGAACCAAAGGTTTCTGACGCAAGCACGCCAACTTGACCAAGGTAAACAAAAAAGGCCTTCAGCCCGCTGACGAGGTAAGCGATCATTTTTTACCCTCGCTCAGACCCTGACTGACAACTCCCGACAGCAACCCCTCAAACCGACTCCTGCGTTTCGATCCTCTGGGTTTTTCGTTTGGTGCCAACTTCCGGAGGGACCTGACCAACAAATTTGCACTCCAAATCAATGCGCCGAAAGATCGAACGTATGGAGTCACCATCGGGAACTTGGCTTGTGAACTCCATGTAAACGATGTCGTGATTGGTATCGACCTTGTAACGCAAGCCAGTAATCGCCTCGAGTTCGAGGGCCAGGCCCATCATTTTTTCCGGGGTGCGAACTCCGGCCGCGTAAACTTCGACTTCGACCATAAATGTATCGTTCCCCGATGACCGATAAAAAGCAAGGGGATTCCAATGGATTTTATCGTGACGAGGAGGCAAAAAGACGGTCAAATCTGCGCAAAACAAATGGTTCAGTGGCTGGGGAATAGGTTTCCGCTGCTGCTATCGACAAAAACTGGCAGACATGAAAATCCGGAATCCAGGCGATTGGGTCATTGCATCCTCGGTCATTCTTTGCAGTGTCGTTTTATTCACGGCTCTGGCCATGGCCCTGACTGGCACCTTTCTCGGCACTACGGGGCAAGTTTTGTATGCAGATTTTGAGGATATCTCGGGTTTGGATATTAATTCGGAAGTCAAATTCGCGGGTGCCCAGGCCGGTTTGATCACTGGGGTCAGGATTCTGACACCCGCCGAGCGGCTGGAACTTGAAAACCCGAATAATTCCATCCGCGTGACAATCAGTCTGCTCTCGCGGGTTCCGCCGCCACCTTCTGACGTTGTGGCCAGTGTGGCCTCGGACACCCTGCTCAGTGAAAAATTCCTGCAACTGAGTGGGGGTTCACCTTCCGCTCCCCCCCTCCCGCCGGAAAGTGTCATTGCAAGCATCACCCCCACAACCTTTGATCAACTCGTTCGCCATACCGACAGCGCCATGACAGGGATAAACCGGCTGCTGGGAGGCGCCAGCGGCCACGCCGGCAACTTTTTTCTCGAAGTACGGATGCTGCTGAATGAAACTCAAGGCCTCCTGACCGAAGTTCGTCCCGTGATCACAACCCTCAGTGAGGTCGCCTTGGAAACAAAATCCCTGGTCTCAGAAAACCGAGCCCCTATCAACCGGGCCATCACGGGATTGGAAAAAACCACAATTTCCTTGGAAAGAACATCCCAATCCTTTGAGAACCTTGCCAATGAGGGCGGCAAGGTTCTCCGTTCCACGGACAGGAAACTCTCCTCAGCCCTCGCCGACCTTGAGGTCACCTCCCAAAACGCAAAAATCGCCACAACCTTCGCCCGGATCCTTGCCCTGCGACTCGCCCAAAATCCGTCCCAACTCGTCTGGGGAAGAAAGACCCCGCCTCCACTCCCAACAGATCGAGAGATCTTGCTCTCACCTCAACCAGTTCCTTTTTTGGAGTAGGTGAGATGGGACGGATCAGTTGGATCAGACGATCCTGTCTTAATAATTCTCAATTAGCGACTTAATACCACTTATTTCACTTTTTTATGATAACAAGATTTGTCGATTTTTTGCTTAAAACGATCTCGAGAGCCTCACTGCTCGGGTCTTACAACCGCCGTTTACATGCTTCACTCAGCCTCTACGCAGTCCTCATAATGACCACCCAAACCGCTCCCGCTTTTACGCTTCTCGTTGGAAACTATTCTGCCCAGGCTGCTGAGGAATCCCAACGCGGGATCCATGTTCTCACACTTGGAAAAGACGGCCTGTCCCCCAGCTTGAAGGTGCTGCCTTTCCAAAATCCTGAGTTTCTGTGTCAGCATCCCAGTAAAAAGACATTTTACACTGTTAATGTCATTCTTGATGAATCAGGAAAGAAGCAGAGCTTTTTAGCCTCTTTTCAGTATGACAGTGTTACTGGCTCTTTTACGCTTCTTAATCAGCAACCTGTGCGCGGCAGCGGGCCTTGTCATGTCGCCATCGATCAGACTGGGAAATTGGTCGTCACTGCCAATTATGGAGATGGGTCGGTGTCAGCGTTCCCTGTGCAGCCTGACGGGAGTTTGGGGGATCAGAGTGATTTTCAGACCCATGAAGGCTCCGGCCCAAACACCAACCGTCAGAAGTCACCCCATGCGCATGGGGTGACCTTTTCGCCGGACAACCGCTTTTTATTGGTTCCAGACTTGGGCACGGATGAAGTCAGGGTGTATCGGGTGAACCTGGAAACCTCCCGATTGGAGGAGAACGGCTCAGCTCGTGTTGAACCGGGGGCAGGCCCGCGTCATATCTCCTTTTCCCCCGATGAGCGTCACGTGTATTTGGTCAACGAGCTGGACAACACGGTGACGGCATTTTCATGGAATACGGAATCCGGCGCATTGAACGAATTGGGCAGTGTCCCAACTCTCCCTTCGGGGTTTGAAGGTGGCAATTCCACAGCAGAAATTGCGGTTCATCCGAATGGTCAGTTTGTCTATGCTTCGAACCGGGGTCACAACAGTATTGCCATTTTTGGCCGGGATGAGGCCTCGGGAAAACTGACCCCTGCGGGTCACCTCTTGTTGGAAGGCCGTGAGCCTCGGAGTTTTGCCATTTCCCCGGATGGACAATGGCTTGTGGTGGGAAATCAGCATATGGACACCGTGTCCGCCTTCCGGATTGCTGAGGATGGTGCCAGGCTTGAGAAAGTTGGGGAATCCGTTCCTGTCCCCTCCCCTGTTTGTATTCATTTTGTGCAGTGAGTGGCTTCAAGGGAGCTTCATGTTGCTGAGCGAGAGGTCCACAGACACTCTGACAATCTTAAGAATGTCAGAGTGTTTATCCTGCGGCAGACACCGTAAGGGCAACTTGGTGGATCACAACCTCCGTGCGCGATGCCTATCTTTCGCGGCGAAGCCGCCACTTTTCTCAGACAGTTGACGCGGCTTCACCGCCCAGAGTTTAAGCATCGTGCGGCGGAATGCCCGATCCACCATGCCCGGTTCCGCGTGGACCTTCTCTTGAGAAACCGTTGACACTGGTTTATACCTAAAACGTGCCGACCTTAACGCCTGAACCACCTCTTGCCCGACCTCAACCCGACTGGGAGCAACTCCGGCAGGATTTTCCTATTTTAAACCAGGAAGTAAACGGCCACCCCTTGATCTATTTTGACAATGCCGCGACCTCGCAAAAGCCGCGGGCTGTGATTGAGGCGCTTGTGAATTATTACGAGAAGGACAATAGCAATGTTCATCGGGGGCTGCATGCCCTGAGCAACCGGGCCACGGACGCCTATGAGCATGCGCGGGTTCGTTTGGCTAAATACGTTGGGGCTAACGAGGAGGAAGTCATTTACACCCGTGGCACGACCGAGGCCATCAATCTGGTCGCGCGAGCCTGGGGGGACGAAAATGTCGGCGAGGGGGATGTGATTTTGCTGAGCGAGTTGGAGCACCACAGCAACCTTGTTCCCTGGCAACTGCTCGCCAAACGCAGGGGGGCGACGTTGAGATATATCCCGATCACCGACGATGGCCGTCTCATCTTGGATGATTTGGATAAATTAATGCAGGGACCGGTGAAAATCCTCAGCTTCACCCATATTTCCAACAGTCTGGGAACAATCAATCCGGCCGCAGAAATATGTGCACATGCCAAGGCGGCTGGCGTGACGACCTTGGTGGATGCCGCCCAGAGCGCAGGGCACATGCCGATCAATGTTCGTGAGCTCGATTGCGATTTTTTAGTGTTTTCGGGTCATAAAATGTGTGGGCCGACCGGCATCGGCGTCCTGTATGGCAAAAAAGAAATCTTGAACGCGATGCCCCCCTTTCATGGAGGCGGGGAAATGATTTCATCAGTTGGTTACTATGAGAGTCATTACAAAGAATCCCCCTACCGCTTTGAGGCTGGCACCCCTGCAATCTGTGAGGCCATTGGGCTTGGGGTGGCTGCGGATTATCTCGATGGCATTGGCCGGGAGAACATTTTTGAACATGATCAGAATTTGGTCAGCGAGGCGATGACACGTCTTGACGAAATTCCGGGCTTGCGAATCCTCGGTCCCAAAGAAAACCGGGGCGGGCTGGTCAGTTTTGTGATGGAATCCGTGCACGCCCACGACATTGTCAGCATGGCGGATCAATACGGGTTGGCGCTTCGGGGCGGCCATCACTGCACCCAACCGTTGCTGAAAAAGCTGGGGGTTCCATCATCGGCCCGTGCCAGCTTTTATTTTTACAACACAAAGGACGAGGTGGACCGCATGGTAAAAATTCTGACCAAGATCCAAAAGTTTTTTGCTTAGGATTTGGATCTGATCAAATGTTCGCTGCATGGGCATGAAGGTTGCGGCAGGCTTTAAAGATAGCGCATCGAGGTTGGCCAGGACTTGGCTGTCGAGACTGGCCAGTTGTGGGGTTTCAAAAACAATTTTTTCCATAAAACCCAGCCTTGCAGTCCGTGGCTCCGGCGGATATTACGACAAGTCAAAAAACTGAACTATGAGAAAGAAAGTGATCGCTGCCAACTGGAAAATGAACATGACTGTCGCGGAGACGGAGAGCTTCCTGACCTCCTTCCGTTTGGAAATTGAGGAAGTGACGGGGGTTGAGATTGTGATTGCGCCGCCGTTCACAGCCTTATCGAAAATGAGTGAGCTGTTGGGGGGGTCCCAGCGTATCAGGTTGGGGGCTCAAAATTTTTATCATGAAAAACCAGGGGCCTACACGGGCGAGATCAGCGCCGGCATGCTTCGGGAGTTGTTCGTCCGTTATGTGATCATTGGTCACAGCGAGCGCCGTCAGATCTTTGGGGAGACCGACGAACTCATCAACAGAAAGGTGCTTGCCGCTGTGGCCTGCGAACTCAAACCCATTCTCTGCATCGGCGAGACCCTGCAAGAACGTGAGGCTGGCAAAGAAAAGGAAATCTTGGAAGGTCAGCTCAAAGCCGATCTTCAAGGTGTGACCGCTGAAGATTTGTTGGAGGGGATCATTGCCTACGAACCTATCTGGGCCATCGGTACCGGGGTGAATGCGAGTCCCGCTCAAGCCCAAGAAGCTCACGCCCATGTGCGGGAGGTGATCTCCGGTTTGTATGATACGGCCACGGCGTCCAAGGTGCGCATTCAATACGGCGGAAGCGTGAAGCCTGCCAATGCTGAAACGTTGCTCAGTCAGCCTGACATTGACGGGGCTCTCGTGGGTGGGGCGAGCTTGGAACCACGGGGTTTTGCGGAAATTGTCAAAGCGGCCCAGCCAAAATAGCACGCAGCTTCGATAGGAGAGTGGGCTCCGGTGATAAGAACCATGAAACATATAAGAAAAGAGGGAGCATGTTCCATGTTGATGCTGGCATTTTTGGGTGGCTGTGCAACCCACCGGCCTCCCCCACCCCCGCCTGAACCCGTCTTGTTTAGTTGGCATGGCGATTACATGACGGGGCCGCTCGCGATCACCATCAACACCGCAACTCAAACCGCCAGGATAACGGTGGGCGGGCAATATGCGGGTTGGACCACAGTGGCCACGGGGAAGGATGGGCATGATACCCCGGCTGGCAATTACAAGGTCACGGAAAAGGTTGCCGACAAATATTCGTCGCATTATGGCCGAATGCTCGATGCTTATGGAAACGTTGTGTTGGCCGATGCCGATGCCAGGACGGATCGTCCCCCTCCCGGTGGTCGGTTCGATCCGGCACCTATGCCGTATTGGATGCGACTCACCAAATGGGGGATTGGCATGCACGCGGGCATCATTCCCGACCCCGGCTCCCCGGCTTCCAAAGGTTGCATTCGGCTCCCCAAAGCCTTTGCTCCTATCCTTTTTGAACGTGTGGTGGTTGGAACGCCGGTGCGGATCGTGAATTAATCTTCGAACTTCACGATATCATCCATCACGCGAATTGACCCATCCGGAAATATAATGTGGGCTCCCCGGCCATGCATGTTGCCTGATTCAATCAGCCACGGTTGATTCCATCGGTACGGGGTGAAGGGTTTGTTATCAAAAGGCGTTGGGTCATAGTGAATCTTGGGACGGCCTTCATCCGAAACTTTTCTTATCTGCCTCGCAATCGTTGGGCATTGCCACACACGTTGCTCGCCCCCATATGGGGTCATTGTTTCAATCCACCAATCCTCCAAAGCGTCCTCATTCACCGCATCCCAAAGATCTTCTGGAGCCTGAGGCCAATGGGCGTTGTCTTTGATGTAAGAAGAGAAAGTGACATGCAAGGAGCGAAGGTTACCCATGCAGCGGTAGGAATCAGCCCTGCTCAGCAAAGGCCCATAAGCAAGAATCGAACCTGTGACAAGGACTCCAAGAATGGCAATTGCTACCAAGAGCTCTAGTAATGAGAATGCAAGGTTTTTCATCCTCAGGAATTAAGGCCACAGACTGAATTATTTATATGAAAATATAAAAGATCTGATGGCCTGAACTTGCTAGGCGATTGTCAGAATTTTAAGAGAACGAACACTCCGGTTATGTTCCAGTAGTCGTAGTCCGAACTCCTTTGACTTTGATGCCTATTTTGCGAACATCATTGAGATCTTGAGTTGAGACACTAGTGGAGTCGCTGCTATTTGTTGAGGAGTTGGAGGTCTCAGTGGTTGAAGTGTTTGTGGTTGTTTGGCCAGGAGGTACATTCGGATCTCCTGTAATAAGCTCATTGTCGGTGTTCGTTTGAGTATTGGTATTTGATGATTCCGTGGTTGAAGTAGAACTAGAATTTGTGATCACCCCATTTGCTGTGATGATTTCACCATTTCCGCTAAATGATCCGAATGCCGAATTCTGGTTCAATTTGGCATTAAAGAACCCTCGCAATGTGTGTCCAGTTATGGTCCCGGACGTCCCAAGGATGCCGCTTATGTTGCTTGTCATGATGCTGGCCTGTGTTGTTCCGGTGTAAACAAGGCCTTCAGAAAAAATTGCATAATCATTTCCTGTGAAGGTTTGATTGCCCCCATTCATGCGAAATCGAATGATGCCGCTCGTGTTGTTGCCACGGGCGGAAGCCTGGTAAGAGCCATCTGTGCCGCTCAGAAGAGGGGAACCATTCGTGAACGGAGGGGGACCACCGAATCCGCCCGCTTGAACGGAAGAGAAAGTTGCGATCAGAGCAAGGGAACCAACTAGGAGTTTCATGGTTTTCAATGAATAAGTTATTCACAGGGTGAGGATCAAGTAGAAAATCATTTTTTCTTGGCCTTAAAATATCTCGCGCCGCAGCGGACCTCCTTGGACCAGCCCATAGCCGCCAGACTCGCCTATCCGCAATAACTGGAAGAATCGTGCTCATCAATGCTTTCTGATAGGTGCGATCAGCGAAGAGCCTGCCCATTCCAAGGGATTCGTTTGATTCTTACGGGCAATATGAGGCACTTTCTAAGAATTATGATGCTTGAGTTTGATATTGCCAGAGGGTCGGGATCATTGCATATTGATGTTTAACTTATCAA
>JBGTLQ010000332.1:0-6169 GCA_041744075.1 Terrimicrobiaceae bacterium | reverse complement strand
CAGTTCGTTGATATTTGTACGAGCATCCGCAAGGGTTCCGCGACTAACTCGCAAATAATCCAAAGCTCCTCGAAATCCTTGTCCGACTGTGAAGTCTGCTTCATTGTCGAGGGATACGCCAGCCGCTGGCATCGTGCCTTCGGTCTTGAGTGCTAAGTCCCGGCCATTGAGATAGAAGGTTACTTTCGAGGCCTCGCGATCCACCTCGGCAATGGCATGGTGCCAAATTCCTTTTTCGACTGGAGCATCGGCCACGTGCACCGAGGAACTTCCATCCTCACCGCGCAGACGCAGAGTTAATAGCCCCTTTTCGTTAATCCCAAATTCATAACCACCTTTGTCGTTTATTTTTCCGGCGATCACTCCGGGTCCATCCCCTGCGTCCTGCTGGAAAACTGCCTCAATGATAAAGTTATTATCCTGCATACGGACCGTGTGTCTCTCCTCGCCGGGCGTGACCAGCGGTTCGGCGTTTCTGCGCTCCGTAGTGATTTCGCTGACCAGACGCTCGTGGGGAAGTTGCAGGGATTTTTTCCCATCAAAACGCAAAGCTCCCTGGTTCCAATCCTCCAGAACTCCCGGTACATAATCCTCAGCCGTGAAGCCCTCCCCGACTAATTCATTCCCGGGGATATTTGTTGGAACGCCACCTCCAGGATACATCGACTGGCCATAGAGATCGTAGGCCAGCACGGTGTTGGCGTCTCGAGGTTGATGGCGGAAGAACCACTCGCCCACCGTGCCATAAAGTCCCCATGGAACAAAGACGCTTACACCGCGATCAATGGCCGCGGACGTGTCCGTCGGACGGAAATCACGCTCCTCCGGATCGATTACCGGCATGTCGGGCGTGATCCAGGCGGCCACGTCGGTAACAACCTGGTTCTCCAATCCGTCCAAATGCGTTTGAAATTCTTCCACTGTGGAAAAGGATAGACCACGGTCCCGCGCAAAAATTGCCCCGTGGGGACCGGCCAGCACATTACGGCCATATCCAATGCCGGCAGCATCATTCAATCCCCAGTGGTCGAAGAAATTTGTGCTGGCATGGCGCTGGATCAATAGATTCGCCAGGTAGTGCTGCTGCTCGCCGTGCACTCCTTCCATGGCCTGCATGATGCGGAAGTTATAGCCAGTATTGTGAAAAGCCTGGTTCCAGCGGTTTCGCACTTCCTTAATAAAACTCTGCCCCAAAACTCCATGGCGGGCATCCGGCCAATTCTTGGACCAACCAATGTTGTTAAAGACAAATGCCTTAATCCCGTGGTCGAGGTAGTAAGCTTCGCCTTTGTGATAGGACCCAAGGTTGGCAAAAAAACCAACGGGATCGATGGAAATATTATTGTAAATATAGGCCGGTCCATGGCCCCAGAACTCAATATTACCAAAATCATTCTTATGCATTAACCCCTCAGAAACTTGGTTTCCGTGAATTTGTATTCGGTTCAGCGGCCCGCGGGCACCGACGACATTAATGCCCATGGCCGCAGTCTGGTGCACGACGTTGCCTGCAATTTCTCCCATCTCCAGACTATTGGCATTGATCCCGCGCCCCCCTTGGTCCGCACTGCTGCGCAGGCCGATATTCTCCAAGCGATTACGCAGGACCTTCAGCCCCACCAACCTGCCATTCGGCCATTCCGCACCTGCACCTCCGCTTGACGCAAAAAAGATGCCATCATTGTCCAGGTTAAGGAACTCGCTGTCCGTAATACTAATGTCGGCGGTCGTATTACTTTCCTTCTGGATAAAATTGTTAATGCCCGCTCCGGCAGTGTCGTGGATCCGCACGTGGTTGATCTTCACATCTTGGGTATCACCAGTCAGTCGGATAGCCGGCATTTGGGTGAAATTCCCTGGGTTCTTGTAAAATTCCCCCGTCTTTTCGACGCCGCGTGCCGCCCGAGTTAAGTCGGGGACATTACCACCAGTGAAATTGAGGCCGGCGATTTCCACATGTTTTAGATCAACCAGGTCCAGAGTCACCCCATGTTGGGCGACTTCGAAAGTGGCCTCATTCGGATTGATGTCGTTTGGCAAGCGGAGGAACAACTTCCGCCCTTCTGGCACAAAGGTCCACTCGCCATCGGTGTCCAGAAAACGCGGCAGATTTTCGAGAAAAAACGGACTCTGCGCCTGCGGAAAACGATTCGGATGGGTCAGAGGCACCATCAAGCTTCCCTCGTCCGGATTATAACGATGAATGTCCGACGGAAATGGCCCGATAATGGCGATATTCCCGCCCGAGCTCACATGATTGATCCACATCGTTGCGCCATCAAAAGCATCAGGCTCGAACCCCTTGAGCACTTCCGCAGCGATCTTTGTCCGAGGCCAGCGGGTGCCACGCTCAGGGTCGGCCGTATCCACCCGATGCCACTGCGTAAAATGGTTGTATGGGTGCTCAATTTCCCAGTTCGGCCAGCGCGCCAGCGGAATTCGTTCACGCAAGCCATCCTCCTGGACGAGCCAGCCAGCACGCGGGATAAAATCGCCCGGCAGGGTCGTAGTCCATACCTTGCCAATCGATTCCTCCGGAATTCCGGCTTCCTTTTCTTCCTCGGGATTTGCCAGCTTCCACCCTTTCACTTCGACCGATCCAGCCAAGGTGGCAGGACCATCTCCCCAAGAGGGATCCCGCGTCAGGCGGATCGGCTCATCGGGAGTGCCGGATTCATTACCAGTCAGTTGACCGCGATACATGACTCCACCTTTAAAGACATAAGTGTGAACCCCTTTTTCCGTCGCAGCTTTCCCTTCGGCCTGCGCGTCCCATGGGTGATGTTTCCACGGTGATTCCTTGGACGTGCCAGCATTGGAATCATCGCCCATTTCGAAATCAATGTATCGCACGGACTCACCGGGAGTGAATTGGAATGCCTCCGGCATCCACTTGATCTCAGTTTTGCCCTCCACGACGATGGCTTCGGGATTTACCGGGGATGAAGGAGCGGCAATGTCCTCATTTTGCCAACCGGCTTTCAGAGGCTCAGATGCAATGGATGAAACCGGGATCCAGGCAGCAGCGATCAGGATGGTGAATAAGATTTTCATAATGACAGTAGAGTGATGGATGTGAGTTGATGATTTCAGCCCTTTCCCGCCTGACCTGCCTTGACAGCGGCCACGACTTCGGGATCTGCGAGTTGTGCGTTAGTGAGGTAGAGACTTTGGTTACCAAAGTTGGATGAACTGCGGAGATAAGCCAGTCCCGCAGGACAATCGGTGTCGATGAGCGCACCCAACGCTGCTATCTTTGCGATTCGTGCACGGGTGGACATGACACGCACTGCTTGAGCCTGCGACAGAAAGAAATCATTGAGCCGGGTCATGGTATGGAACCCGGCAAATTGAGGGTGGGCGCATTGAAAGTCCAACAAGGCATCCGGCCTGACCGCAAGCGCCGCAGTCGAAACAGTTCGGAAAAATTCCCACAAGTAAGTGTATCCATGCAGGACATCTCCTTCACCCTGCCAACGCGAAGGGTTGCTGTTGGGGCCGGTAAAATCCAGCTTGAGGCCATCCGCGTGGATTCCGTCACTGCCCAACAACCCGCGGAGACAGTTCTCGACGCGGCGCTTCCATTTCGGATGACGGGGATCCAAAGCGAATGGGTGCGGCCCTTCCAGATTTCGCACCAGTTCCTCTTCGGGCAGACCGTTGCTCATAACGCAAATCCAAAGCAGAACTCGACGGTTTTTTGCGTGCTGAGCTTGGACAAAGCCCGCGAGATCCGGCCATTTTTCCAAGTCCGGCCTCCAATCGCCTTCCGTCACACTCCATCCATGATCGATAACTACGGTGCCAACGTCAATACCGGCTCGTTCGTAGCAGGCAAGATGATCCTCATAAACGTCCTGCCGCGAAAAGTCCTGCGCGCGTGCAGCACCTGTGGCAAAGCCAGCCTGCGCGAGATGATCGGGTGTTGATCCAGGATTTTTGAGTGCCGTCGCCAGTTCCACCTGACGATGCCAGCCACAACACATCGGGCGCTTATGCCATTCGGGCGGGTCGCGATGGATAGCCTCGGCAAGACCCATTTGAACCAGACCATCCACATGCGCCTGCAGGGCTGCAAATTGATCTGCAAATCCAAAGCGCCAAACCAGTTCCGGTGACGTGAAATCGTTCGAAAACTCAGGTAAACTCTGATAATCGAGGCGGAATCCCATGGTGCCACCCGCCTCTGTGTTTCCGCTGAACGTGGTAAATTCGAGGGCTTCGGCAGGACATTCTACTGCCAGAATAGACCAATCTCCTGCCAGTTGATGAAATGCCAGAGCAAAGGGCGGAGGCGTCAGCCATTTAGCGGCATGCGTCCGCATCGCATGCAACGGGCGCAGGAATGTGCCGCTGGTGTCGGGCTTATAATCAAAAACCGCACGCGCGTGCACATGAGTTCCATTGCCCAACCGGACACTGGCATATCGCTCTGGAACACGCGTCTCGTTCCCATTTGTTGCATGAAAAGTCAGACTGTATCGGATTGCATCCGGTAAAAACACAAGCCGAGCTCGAAGCAACCCTCTCTCCCGGCGTTGGATCCATTCTGCTTCGACGCTATCGCCGCGATACGATTGACTTCCTTCCAGAGATGGCGAGGGTGCCCAATCACTCAATACGGCTCCTGGAATGGAACATTCATCAGCATCAAGTAAATCGCCGTGAAATGACCACTCGAGCCAATCATTGGACTCTCCATCGGCTGAGCGCACAGCCAGGAAACCGGGTCGATCATGTTCCCATCGGGCGGAATAGCATGCCGCCTGCACAGCAATAAACCCACGAGGCTGGCTGCGGTGGTAGTCGGGGATAACGACCAACTCCACCTCAGCATCGGTGTCAGAAACCGGCCAAATGCAACTCATGAGGGTGGCGCATAAATGTGACGCTGAATCAAGCTGCTTGCGAAAATAAGAGTTATGGATCGACTACAGTTCCGCCGAGTTCACTACTGAATATCTTATTTTTCCATTCCGCATTCGGGGCCACGTAGACAATCGCCGCGATCCGGCTAATACCTTCTTTGGCCGGAATAGTAGCCTTGGCAACCTGAACCCCTTCTGTGTTCCGGCTTACTTGGACGCGACGTGCTCGTGTCAGCGGGCCTTTGCGATCGTTCCCCGACCACCAGTGCAAATCCACCTGCAAAACTTGAGCGTTGGGAATGATGCCCGGCTTAATATCGACCAGAATTTCAACTTCTTCACCAACCTTCACTTTCGCAGGCATGGAAACACGCCCCCACTCGTAATCTTTGGTGATATGTCCGTCGCCTTCCTTCCACTCGACCGCAGACGCTGAGCCTCCCGCAGGAGCAGTAGCAGGAGCGGAGCCCACCGGCATGCTGACCTCTGTCGATATTGTCTTATTGGCATAATTACCATCCGGTGAAACATAAATCACAGCAGTCACTTGTGTGAGCCCGTTACGCTTGGGGATTGTTAAACTACTGGTGTAAGGAGCGGTGGAACCCGGCACGATATTGATGGGTTGGCCTTGGCCAATAGGCCCGATGCGCTTCGCTCCCTCCCATCCGTGAATGTCCACCCGCAGCTTCATTCCGGATCGCTCGATGGTTTCTACGCCAAATACGACTTGCACGTGCGCTACCCCGCCAGGGACAACTTCTTTAGGAAATGAAATCGATCCCCAGTTTTCGTCTTTAAGTCCGCGACCGGCGCCTGTCTGAAATTCTTTAGCATCAAATGCCACCGGCGCTGCCGCAGCGGATTCAGAAGGAGTGCGTGGTGTGTAGTTAATCACTTGCAGGCCGCTGACTGTCGGATGTTCCAAGGCTCCTGCATCGCGAATGCCGCCGGTCGGCTCGCGCCCGGTGAAATCCCTAAACTGCGGGCCGTTGAACTGCCATGCCATCAAGGTTTGAATATCCGTTTTTGCATCTGCCAAAGTGCCACGCGTGACCCGGAGGTAGTCCAGCGCACCGTTGTAGCCCAGCCCAACCTCGAAATCGGATTCGTTGTCCAGCGACGCCGTCGCCACAGGAACAGTGCCTGCCGCTTCTCCTGTGTCGTCAATTCCGTCCAGGTAAAGCATGACTTTTCCAGCAGCACGATCCACCTCGGCCAAGACATGATGCCATCTACCGTCATTGACAGGCGTTTTCCCGGCAAGCGAGTAGGTGTTTCCTCCCGTCTTAAGTGTAAGA